>NZ_JACGAY010000022.1:0-36938 GCF_020137705.1 Campylobacter sp. RM9333 | reverse complement strand
CAAAGTTTATATCAAATAAAGTTTATTTAAAACAAAGCTTTTAAAAAACGAAGTATTTAAAAATTAAGCTTATATAAAATTTGGATTTAAATTCTTTTGCAGTAATTAGGGCTTAGATTGTTTTTAGAAGATAAGTAATTAATACTAAAATGTTTTTATGCTAAGTTTAATTAGTGATTTAAAGTAATAAAAATTAAACTTAATTAAATACTTTAGAGTAAGTTAATACCCTAAGCTTATTAAGTAATTAAATTAATTAGATTTATTATATAAAAGTATTTATTACGCATATAAAACATAATTAGGATATGAGTTTTTAGTGTTGGGGGGGGGTAGTGTTTTTGCAAGTGTTTTTTACTCTGCTAAATCAAGTATTTGTTTTATAGCTCACTTGATTAAGAATTTTAAATTATTTAGCTAAATTTAAAGAAAACAATAAAAACATAAAGCTATTAATTACTCCTATCGTAATAGCAATATATTTAATTATTAGGTAATTTTGTTTTTAATCAAATAGATTAAAAGTATAAATATTAGCTTTTAAAATAAAGCTTATATTCTTTAAAACAATTTATTTTTATAAGATTTTGCTATGTATTGATTAAACATTTCATCATTTTTTTCACTCTCAAGCTTTTCTTCAATACTAGGCTCTATGCTATTAAATCCATCAATACAATTTTTATAAGTAAAATCCATAATATCTTTCATTTCATTTGTTTCATAATATTTAATTAATTTTTCTTTAAACTCGTTAATTAATCCGACTGGAATATTTACCAAACCAGCTCCATTGCTAATCAAGACCTTGTTAGCACATAGAATTGCCGTTCGTTTGTTGCCATCGCTAAATATTTGTTTTCTCATTAGATATAACATTAATGTTATTGCTCTTTGTGTAGTGTTTGTGATTTTTTGTATTTCGTTTAATTCTTCTATAATTTCTTCTTTATATGGCATTTTAGGTTTGTAAGTTGTTCCACCAATAGCTACATCAAATTGCCTTATGTAGCCTGATTGATAGATTAAATTTGCACCTATAGTCTTGTTCATTTTACAAATATAAGCAAAATCAACTTCAGGATAACTTATAGTATCAAAAAGAACATACCAAGCATATTTAAGGTTGTTAATAGCTACAATATC
Organism: Campylobacter sp. RM9333; assembly: GCF_020137705.1. Lineage (NCBI taxonomy): Bacteria > Pseudomonadati > Campylobacterota > Epsilonproteobacteria > Campylobacterales > Campylobacteraceae > Campylobacter > Campylobacter sp. RM9333. The sequence continues at coordinate 35,792 of NZ_JACGAY010000022.1, read as the reverse complement.
ATCTACCTTTAGATTGCCCACGCTTGCACCGTTATAAATGGCTTCTACTTGTGGAAAAGTTACATTAATTCCCTCAAGTCTCGCACTTTTATAGATATTATCTACGATATTTCTTTTTGCTAAACATATGTTGTATTCTAAGCTCATATGAAATTTATTTTTCATATTTATTAATCCCTTTTTTAATTTATATAATTTTATTTTAATACATTCATCTTTTTATTTTTGTAACCTAGAAATTTATTATAGTCAATACAATAATATGTAATACAAATAGTTAAAGTAAGATAAAATATTTTTTTATTTGCAGTAATTAGTATTATATTTTGTTTTTAGTTTAAGCTTTTAAAATCAATATTTTTATTAATAATATTTTAAATATTTTTTATATGGACAGAATTTTGACAACTCATATGCTATAATGCGAAAAATTACAAGAAAGGAGAATAAATGAAAGCTATATTTTCTCTTATGGGGGGGGGATTTTACAAAAACTAAAATCACTTAACTTCATTAATTTTATTCAAAACTTCTCATTTATATTCAAAGGAACTTAGCAATGTTAGATAATTTTCCATGCACTGCATGTGGCTTATGCTGCAAAAGTATTAACGGAGTAAAAGAACTAGAAGAATTTAATTTAAATGGTGTTTGTATGCACCTAGCAGATGATAATACATGCAGGATTTATGAAAATCGTCCTATGGTTTGTAGGGTTGATGAATATTACGAAAGGTTTCTTAAAAAGTATATGAGTAAGGCTAAATATTACAACGAGAATATAAAAGTCTGCAATGCTTTACAAGATAAATTTAAAGTAGATAAAAAATATAAAATTAATTTAATTAAGGAGATTTAAAATGCCAATTCCTTTTATTTTAGGTGGTATAGCAGTAGCAGCAGGTGCTTTTGGAGCAAAAAAAGCTTATGATGGACATTGCGATAAAAAAGAAGCTGAGAATATAAATTCTAAAGCGCAAGGTATTTTTGATGATGCTAAAAGTAAATTAGAAAAATCAAGAGACCAAGCAAATAAAGCTTTAGAAAATTTAGGTTTAGCAAAAATACATATTCACGAGCATTCTTTTAGTGAATTTATTGATATATATTCACAGATTAAAAACATTGAAGAGAGTGATTTTTCACAAGATGATTTGAGTTTTGATATTAAAGAATTTATTGCATTTACTAAAGAAAGTGTTATTAGTTTTGCAGAGCTTGCAGGCGGTGGTATAGCTTCTCTTGGAGCTGGTGTTTTAGCTGGGGTTGGAGCTTATGGAAGTGTTGGACTTCTTGCAAGTGCATCTACAGGCATAGCGATAGCAAGTCTTAGTGGTGCAGCAGCAACTAATGCAACCTTAGCTTGGCTAGGTGGTGGAAGTTTAGCTGCAGGTGGATTTGGTATGGCAGGTGGAATGGCTGTGCTTGGTGGCATTGTTGCAGCACCTGTGTTAGCATTAGGTGGATTTTTATACTCAAAAGCAGGCGAAAAAGCACTAGATGATGCTAGAAGCAATCTTGCAAAAGCAAATGTTGCAAAAGAAGAAATGGATACAGCAAGAATAGCAACTAACTCAATATCAACTATCGTTAATGAAGCTATTAGAGAAATAGAAAAACTTGATGTTTTACTTGTAAAAGACTTAGCTAAGTTTAGAGCAATGGTTGAAGGTAATAATGATTATTCTACATATTCAAATGGCGAAAAATCGTTTATGAAATACATTGTAAATATTGTAAAAGTAATGAGTGGAATTTGCAAAGTGAATGTATTAAGAGAAGATGGCAAGATTGCAAGTGAGTTTAAAGCTGCTATTTTAAGTTCTCAAGAGTTCGCAGCAAGCATTATGAATAAATAAATTTTTAGGTGGCTTTTTGCCACCTTTTTTAAAGGAGTAAAAATGACGCAAAGTTTATTTTTTGATGAGCTAATAGAAGAGCTAGGCACTCAAAGTCTTGCTAGATTTGGACTAAATATTTTTAATGTTGATTCTTATGGTGCTTATATGGAAAGTTCAAAGCTTACTACAAGTATGCAAAAAGCAGTAAAACAACATGGAAACAATCCAAATGGTTTTGGACAGATGTTTGAAGCTTATGAAGTAGGTAAGCAAAATATCAAAAATGCTTATAATAAAAATGATACTAGAGCTTATACAACAGATGAGCTTAAAGAGATAAAACAAGTATATGAAAATAAAGATTTTAAAACAAATAATGATTTAAAAAAATCAATGGTAACTTCTAATTTTAGCGATGAAGAAATCAAAAGCATAGCAACTAATCCAAAACTAGATGTTTATGCTAAGACAAATCATACCTTAGTAGATGTAGTAGGGGTTGATAAAAATGGCAATGTGGTTAAAGAAGAGCAATTAAAGGCTGTTGGCGATAGTATTTTTTCTAAAACTTATGATAAGTATTTTGAAGCTGGGGTTAAAGTTAGGGTAGATAGCGATACTTATGAAAGAGCAGAGAATGAAATTAAGCAAATAAGACAAAATCTAGAAAATGCACCAGAAGATAAAAAAGCAATAATTCAAAAGCAATTAGATGAAAAACAAACGAAATTTAAACAACTTGAAAAGGGTAGCGATAGAGCCAAATCAGGCTATATAAAAGGCGAAATTCAAGAAAACGGACAAAAAACCAATACAGATGGAAAAACTGCTTTAAAAACGGTTTATTTAGAGCAGGCAAAACAAGCAGGTATAAATATAGCTCAAACAGGTTTAAGCGATGCGGGGACAGTTGTTTTAAGCACTTTTGCAAGTGGGGTTGTATGGGAATTAAGAGATGAGTACTTACACAATAACCACGAAGATTTTTTAATAAGACTACAAAGGCTTTTAAAACAAGTTTTTGTAAAAGGAAGTGAGAGTTTTGGTAGGGGTGCTAGTTTTGGATTAATTGATACTATCGTAGGACTTGCCGCACAAAGCCTAAAAAATATTGGTGGCAATCTAAGAGCTATGTGGACAAGCCTTAGAAATAGTGCCAAATCAATCTTTAATGCTATTTGGCAATTTATAAAAGGTGAGATTAAAAGCTTCTCACAACTTATTAGAACAATTTTAAAGAGCTTGTTTTCGGCTATCATGGTTGCATTTGGTTTTGCACTTGAAAGGGAACTTAGCGTTTATGTAGGCAATGTTTTAGCTACTGGGATTTCTATTTTAGTTTGTTCGGTTGGAGTTGTCGTATTTTCTCAAAGTTTGGATTTAGCTATTAATGGCTTTTTAACAATTTGTGCAAGTGCAAAAATGGCGAAAGCAAGAAGAGAAGAAATAGAAGCTTTATATCATGAAATAATGCCAAAAATGATAGAAAATAGACTTCATTTAGAAAGCTTTACAAATGAATATATAAGTAATCTAAAAGATATTAGCGAGCTAAGTTTTGCTGATATTAGCAGTGCTATGGCTAATAATGATTACGCAAAAGCTGATGAAGCTTTGATAAAACTTGCAAGTGCTTATGGAGTGAATGATTTGTTTGTAAGCCAAAAAGAATTTGATGATTTTATGTTAAGTGATGAGCCGCTTAAATTATAATTTAAAGGAGATTTTATGAAAAAATATAAACCGACTACAAAAGAAGAATTGCAAGAACTAGTAAGAGATGAGAGTATTTATCTAGGCGATATTGATACGAGCCTTATCACCGATATGAGTGAGCTTTTTTATAATAGCTTAAGAGCTGATTTTAATGGTATAAATGAGTGGAATACTAGCAATGTAAAAGATATGAACTCTATGTTTTATGGTTGTAGTAATTTCAATCAAGCTTTAGTATTTGATACTTCAAATGTAACCGATATGAGTGATATGTTTAAATGGTGTAGTAATTTTAATAAACCTATTGCCTTTGATACTTCTAGTGTAAGAGATATGAGAAATATGTTTTCTTTTTGCAGTAATTTCAATCAAGTTTTAAATCTCAATACTAGCAATGTTGAATATATGGATTCTATGTTTGAAGGTTGCAGTAATTTCAATCAAGTTTTAAATCTCAATACTAGCAATGTTGAGAGTATGAGCTCTATGTTTGAGGGTTGCGAAAAACTAAATCAAGTTTTTGATTTTGATATAAGCAATATGTATAACGATGAAGAAATATTTGTTGATGGTCTAAAAAGCATATTTAAAGGTTGTTATGAAATGAATTCAAGCTTTTTTGAAAAGTTTGAGATAAATGAATTGCTTGAATATTTTTATGATTGTGAACCTGCTATGAAGCTTGTTTTAAATCACTTTAAAAACAAGGAAGTAATAAATCGTAAATTTAAGCCTACAAGCAAAGAAAAACTAAAAAGATTGGTTTATTCTAATGTGCTTAGCCTTGATGAAGTTGATACGAGTTTGATTACCGATATGAGTGGGCTTTTTGAAGATAGCCTTAGAAAGGATTTTTCTGGGATAAATACTTGGGATACAAGCAAAGTAACCGATATGAGCTCAATGTTTTATGAATGTGATAATTTCAACTCTCCTTTATGGTTTGATACCAAAAATGTAACAAATATGAGTAGTATGTTTTATGAATGCAAGAATTTTAATCAATATCTTAGCTTTAATACTAGCAATGTAACAAATATGAGTGGTATGTTTTTTGGTTGTAGTAGTTTTGATAAAACACTTAAATTTGACACTAGCAATGTAACAAATATGAGTTCAATGTTTAGCAGGTGTAAAAATTTCAACCAACCTGTAAATTTTGATACTAGTAAGGTAATCAATATGAATGCAATGTTTGCTGAATGTAAGCAATTTAATCAGCCTTTGAGTTTTGATACAAGAAATGTAATTGATATGTGCAATATGTTTATATATTGTAAAAACTTTAATCAAAAGCTTGATTTTGACAGCAGCAAAGTAACTGATATGGAAGATATGTTTGAAGGTTGCGAGAGTTTGGAGCAATTACCTGAGTTTTACAAGTAATTTTATAAATAAAACTAAGAATAAGCCTAAGAATTTGAATTAGGAATTTTAAATGAAATTCCTATTTTAAATTCCAACAAATTCGCTGTATTTTAAGGATTAAAATAAAAGCTTTAATTCTTATTTTAAATTCTTTTTTTATATGGACACAATCACAACTTTGCTTTTGTTAAGATAAGCAAAACTTAAAAAGGAGTTTGTATGTGGATTTTAGGACTTTTGTTTATCTTAGCTTAGCTTTACTTTTGGCTTAGGAGTTTTTAGGCTTTTGCTTTTGATTTTTATAGGGCTTATTATACTTGCAATTATTGGCAAGATTATTGAATTAATATTTAAGGATTAGAGATGAAAAAATATAAACCAACTACAAAAGAAGAATTACTTGAGCTAGTAAGAGATGAGAGTGTTTATCTAGGCGATATTGATACGAGCCTTATAACTGATATGAGTGGGCTTTTTCATTGGAGTAATAGAAAAGACTTCAGTGGTATAAATGAGTGGGATACTAGCAATGTAACTGATATGAGTGGTATGTTTAATGATTGCAGGAACTTCAATCAAGCTTTAACATTTGATACTTCTAATGTAACTAATATGAATAATATGTTTAGTGGTTGCGAAAATTTTAATCAAAGCTTAGATTTTAATACCTTAAAAGTAAAAGATATGAGTTCTATGTTTTTTAAGTGTGAAAGCTTTAATCAATCTATAAGCTTTAACACTAAAAAAGTAATCAATTTTGAGCAAATGTTTTATGGTTGTAAAAACTTCAAACAAAAAGTAAATTTTGATATGAGTAGTGCTATTTATACTGAGTGTATGTTTGATGATGAGTATATACACGAGCTACCTTGTGTAAATCACTCATCATTTAGAAAGCTTATCCTAGCTATAAAAAGGCTTTGTGTAGGTGATTTAGAGTGTATTGCAGTTTTGTACCCAAAACAAGCTTTAGGATTTTTTAAGATAGTAATGGGAATTTATAATTGCTTTAACTCTACACGCTTATTTTTCAAAAATATAAAAAGAAAAAACTCAAATAATCAAAAGCAATACAAGCCAAAAAACAAAAAACAACTAGAAAAGATATTATATGATGATAGTGTTTATTTAGGAGACATTAATACAAGTCTTATTACAGATATGAGCTATTTTTTTCTAGGTATTTTTAGGGATGATTTTAGTGGTATAGAAAAGTGGGATACAAGCAATGTAGTTAATATGGATAGTGTGTTTTATAATTGTATGTTTTTTAACAAAAAGTTAGAGTGGAATACAAGTAAAGTAACTAATATGAATAATATGTTTGAAGGTTGCATAAACTTTAATCAAGCAATTGAGTTTGATATGACAAATGTAAAGCATATGAATAATATGTTTAAAGATTGTATCAATTTGCATCCTAAAAATCTAAAAAGTTTCAGTAAAGATGAGATTATTGAAAACTTTTATTATTTAGCAAAACTTCCAAAGTTTATTGCTAAAAATAAGTGGATAGATATGAAAAATGGCAAATTTAAACCAAAAAACAAAGCTGAGTTAAGGGCATTAGTTTATACTGATGATATTAAACTAGATAAGATTGATACAAGTTTAATCATAGATATGAGTTATTTATTTACTATATTTGATAGTAAAAGGACAGATTTTAGCGGAATAAATACTTGGGATACAAGTAAGGTAACTAATATGAACAATATGTTTGCAGGTTGTGAGAGTTTAGAACATTTGCCGGAGTTTTATAAGAAATTTTGTGAAGAAAACGAATAAGTCTAAGAATTTCAAATGGGAGTTTCAAATGAAATTCCTTTTTTCAAATTCCAAAAATTTCGCTACATTTTAAAGAATAATTGTAAAGTTATAAATCAAAATTTATATTTTAAATTTATTAAAATCTTTTTATATAGACATAATCAGGACTTTACTTTTGCTAAGATATACGAAATTAAAAAGGAGTTTATATGTGGATTTTAGGACTTTTATTTATCTTAGCTTTACTTTTATTTTTTGGCTTAGGTGTTTTTAGACTTTTACTTGTAGTTTTTATATTCTTAATTTTTTTAGCAATTATTGCAAAGGTTGTAGAGTTGTTATTTAAGGATTAAATTCTTAGCAATTAATTTATAATAAAAGAGCTAAAATATTTTGATTTAAATCGCCAAAAAATTAGCGATTTAAATTCTTAAAAATTATGCTCAATCTCCATCAAATCACATCTATCATTATCACAAGTATCAGCGTGATTAGGATTTAGTATATGTCCATTTCCTCGTCTAAAATCACCACCACCAGTACAATCAAATTGATTTAAATATTCTTCAAATATATTATCTCTATTACCAGCTAAACCAATTAAGCTAATGGCTTGTATGTTGTATCTATTATTAGCAGATAGGTTTCTTAACAAAGTACGCTCATCTTGTGTAGGTGATATGAAGCTTGTAAAATCTTCTTCGCTTATGTTTTGAGCATTTGTTGGGATTACTACTGCTCCGTTGTTTGTAATGATGACAGGAACTGCGTGTGCTCTGCCGTTATCTAAACTCATTAATGCAATATACAAAGAACCAGCAGGAGAATTTAAAATACCCCTTAATTGAGATCTTAAATTATCTTGAGTTGTGATAGTGCTAAGACTCCATTCTTGTCTTGGCAAAATACTGCTAGTTAAAGCCCAAATCGCCCTAATACCCCTTGAATATAGTCCTTCACCTAAAGCCAATTGTTGTCCCCATAACTCAAGTGCTTCACCCATTAAATTATACATCGCAGGGTTTCTTCTAGCAAATGTAGTAAATGGAGATACATTGTCCATATAATCAAATAAATATCCAGTAGAACTATAATTTAATATAGGACTATGTGGATATACTTGAGTTAGTAAAGAAACTATTTCATAAGTATGTAGCATACAAATTCCACAAATCCCACTAGCATCAGTGCTGCTATCAGTAGTCCTTGCAATGCTTAATAATCGTGCTTTCCAATTTGCTTGTAAAGGGTCAAAATTAGCTAAGCTATTTGATATAACTTCTCGTTTTGTTCTTCTTTCTGCACCACAATGGCTAGAGAAAAGTCCTAAATTTCTTGCGTTAAAATTCCTTAATTCATAAACGCTAAAGTCAAATGATAATTTACCATCTAATAAAACGCTAGGAGATAAATGGGTTTTATAATAATTTATATCACTTATAAATAATTTTCCTAATTCACTGCCCCTTGAAACATCTAAAATATTTTTATTAATATCTAATATATAAGAATTTTCAAATAAATTTAAATTCCAATAAAATCTATTTTCAAATCCGTAAAAATTACATTTAGAAAACTTTAAAAAACTAGCGTCTTGATTGCTAAGATTAGTTTCAAGGCACTCAAAAGTCCCACTGCTAGGGTTAAAAAGAGCTATTTTACCACTTGTAATATCGTAATAAAAATTAAATGGTGTTTTTGAAGCTCCATTTTTTGTAATATAAAATAGTTCTAATTTATTATTTGATTTTGAACGAAAATATATAGAAGTTTTAAGAGCGTAATTAATAGGCGGTGGAACTGCTTGTAGCCACTGCTTCATTTCGTCATTATCTATGGTTATTTTATTGGCGTTTTTGTTTTTTGTAGCTAGTAAATTATACTCGCTTTCTTTTACTTCTACATCAATGTAAGCTGGTAAGCTAAAGGTATCTGTTATGTTAAACCATTGAGATTTATCGTTTAAAACACAAGGCTTTAATTCAAAGAAATCTTGTTTGGTTTGTCCACTTTTAAACCTATCGCTAAGACTTGCACATAGCCAATTGTCTTTATATTTAAAAGCAAGTCTTTTGTATAAATCATATCTCGTATCTACTGCTTGTTTACAATCTAGCATACCGATTATGACCCTATCATGCACTTGTCTTGGAGCTAGACAAAAAGTTTTATTATCGTGAGCTTTTATGATTAAATGCTTATCTTGTATTGTGTTGGCTGGAGTTTGCGGGACGCTATTTGCAAATATTGTAGAAAGGTAAAATAATATTAATATAAGTTTTTTCATAATTTCCCCCTTAAGATTTGTGATTATATTAATTTATAATAATATTTATTCTAAATTTCAAATATTTTTTAATAGTTGTGAAAATTAAGGAGCAAAAATGAGTGATAATAATGCTAAAAAAAGATATTTTGCTATCAAAAATAGCATAGAATTTAAAAAACAAGAAGAATTAAATTCTAACTATGAAGATATTTTAAAGGCTTATGAAAAAGAGCTTGACGAAGCGATTTTGAAAGTTGTTAATAAGTATAAATTTAGTGAAATTTTAAGCAGTAAAATGCCAAATTACCACAAAATAACAAAATCTATAATCTACAAAGCAGAAAGCGAAAATGAAAAAAAGGGCAGATTATATGAATTAAAAATTAAAAAATATTACGAAGAGCAAGGCTACAAGGTCTTTCCACACGGCTTTATAAATGGTAAAAACGATGGTGGGATAGATTTGGTTTGCTATAAAGAAAATGAGTGTGTATTAATTCAGTGCAAAAATCACAAAAGCCAAATAGGTCAAGATTTGTTAAGGAAATTTTTAGGTGATTGCGCTGTTTTTGTTAGTGAGAATGAAAAAATGCTTAAAAATAAAACTATTAAAAAAGTTTTTATAAGTTCAAGTGAGCCAAGAGCAAGTGCTGAATATTATTTAAATAATTATAAGGATTTAATAGAGTATTTAAATATTGAAGAATAGTATGAAAATTACAAAATAGTTTTATTTGTTATTTTGTGATAAGAATTTAATAATTGCAATTTTATTAAAATCAATAAAAATAGCTATTTTATATATGGTTGTTTTGGTATTTATCAAGGAAATTTATACACTACTAATAAAAATCGGCGAATATATAAATTAAAAAATTTTGCTTAGTAATAAATAATGTAAATATATTGTTTGATATGGATAGTATGTTTTAGAGTATAAATAAAATCCAAGTAAGCTAAATTTACTAGATTATAAATATTTATTTTCAAATGAAATTCTTATAAAATACACGAAATATTTTTTTGTATTTTAGTGTTTTAAATTGGCTAAGTTTAATAAAAATTATATTCTAACTATAATATTATTTACATTAGGTTTTATCAAATAAAAGATAGGATAATATGTAAAATATTTCAAAATAAGGATAAGAATGAGAAGATTTATAACGGATATTATTTTTATAATCTTATCAATTACTTTTATGATTTATTTGTTTATGGTGTATTTTGCCGATTTTGATAGTTTAAGTTATGGGCTTTTATATATTTTTATTATAAGTTTGCATATTACATTTATTATTCTTTATTTATGTTTTATATTATCAGAAGAGAATTTAAAAGTTTATGATAATTTTATATCAGAAGATAATCAAGCAAATATAGAAACCATTGTAAATCATTTTAATCAAAACAAAACTAAGCACTCCATAGCATTACTAGGCAAGTGGGGTTGTGGCAAGACATATTTATGGGAGCATTTTATAAGACCAAAAATTGCCATAAAATACGAACTAATCACAGCTAATCTTGCAAAATCAATGGCTATTGTTTGCGGTTTGTTTTTACTTGCGTGTTTAAATGATGATTTGATAAAGTTAATTAGAACTTATTTTTGCGTTAGTTATTTTGACTTTTTTAAGCCTATATTTTTATTTCCGATACTTTTAGGGCTTTTTATTTATATTAGGATTTTTAGTAGTTATAAAAACTCTATTATTTACATAAGTTTATACGGCAAGAATGATTTCAAATCAGCCATAGATGAGATTTATCAAAAATCACAAGATAGCAAAGACTATCTAATAAGACTTTTAAATGGACTAAGTTCTAAAATCACAGGAATTGAAAATCTATTTTACAAGCTTGATGAAGGTGGCTTTGAAAATAAAATCATTTGCATTGATGATATAGAAAGACGCCCAAAAAGTATGGGGTTAGAAGATGTCTTTGGCTTAGTATCTCATCTAAAAGAGATTAAAAAATGCCATGTTTTAGCAATTTTCGGCGAGGGGATTGATGAAATAAGTTTTTCATATATGAGTAAAGATATAGAGAAGCAGTATAAAAAAACCAACAAGAATTGTTCTGCTGAAAGTATTAAAGAAATTCTTACGCACACATTTTACGAAAAAACTTTTTCAAAAACTATCGAATTATACGATAATGAACAGGTTATTATTAACATGATAAAAAAATCAACAATAAAACTAAATCATATTGGGGTGCATGATATTATTAATTACATAATACATACAGACGAGTATTTGCTTAATGGTTACCACCCTTTATGTAATATAAGAAAATTTAAAGAAATGTTATCGTTAATAGAGCAAGGGCTAAATAGCGAAAGCAAGTTTGATTTTTCAAAAGATTATATAAGTTATTTTTATAGGAATATTTTTGATAATATTTTATATGAAAAAGAGATAAGTTGCGAAACAGCCAGCGACTATGTTGTATCTGAAATTTTTAATAATCCTAGTGTTAATTTAAACAAGGCTAAAAATATTTTAATTTATTACTATAAATTTTGTAAGCACTTTCAACAACTAGATAAATATGTTTTAGCTGTAATACCAAAGAAGAATTCTTTCAATTCTTTCAGATATCTTCACGCTTTACTTTTAGTTGCAACATGGATTGATAAAAAAGATGAAAACATTGATATTATCAACAAACAATATGATTGTTTTTTAAAATATTTAAATATAAAAAATAGCAATATAATTAAGGTATTAAATAAATATAGAATGCAAAATATCATTGGTTTAAATACTATATATTGCGATAATATGAAAAATTTTTTTGGCGATATTAAAAATAATAATACTTGGGATAGAGAATTTGATTTTAAAACCATAACATTACAAAATATGCTTAAAGTAGCTAGAACTTATGAGTATGTAAAATCGTGTCAAACTATTACTAATATATATGTGGTTTCAACTTTAGAATTATTACAAGCCATTATTGATGATGGTTATATTGAAGTTGATGATATTGCTAAAAGATATTTAAAAATAATTTTAGGTAAATGATTTTATTTTTTTTAATTATTAAAGTATAAAAGCCATTTGGATAGATTTACAGCTTGATACGATATACTTTATCTTTTTTATAATTATGATTTTGTGTATTTATTCAATGCAAAAGACATTTAGAAAAAATACGATTTAAAGGATATAAGATGAAACAAATAAATGAAAATCCTATTTCAAATTCTACAAAAATACACGAAACAAATTCCTAGTAAAAAATCAAGCTAATAATAATACAAATTAATAAAATAAAATTAAAAATATGTAAAGCTTCAAAAATATTAAAGAAATGATTGTAAAAACTTTAAGTAAAGCCCTAATTTTAGGGCTTTAGACTTAATTAAATATTTTAAATAGTATAAATATAAAAAATGCAGCAGGGGTTGCTTTAAATAGTATAAATGCCATGTTTTTGCTGATATTATTTTTTAACTCATTTTCTGATACATTTTTTCTTGTATTAGCCATCAAATCAAAAGCTACACAATATTTTCCAGCTTTATTTAAATTCTTTTCTGTATTTTCTAGTGATGTTATTAAATCCATTTTATTCTCCTACATGTTTTAAAGTAATATATGGTGATAATTGATAAATATCAAAAATAACTTCGCCGTATTTATTCACCAAAGTTTTTAGATTAGGTTCTATTGATGCTAAATCTTTATATGTATTATTTTCTTTAGTAATCGTGCTTTCATAATAACGCCATGATATTATGAAATATACTACGAAAATTATAGCTCCTGTAATTAGACTTGAATTACACGCAAATATCAATGAGATAATAAGAATAATTGTTAAATTGATTGGATAATTTTTACTTTCTTGGTGTATTGTTTTTAGCTCTTGATTAGATTTGTAAACATATCTTAAAAATTCTATACATTCGTAGAAATTTATACAATTTTGCTTTAATCTTTCATAATCAATTTCTACTCCGTTTGCGTGATTTTCTCTACCTATTAATGCCACAGTACCTTTTAGTTTAAATACATTATTGACCGTAATTGTTGAACTTGTATTTGTTGTAGATATTGATGAAGATAAATTATTAGTTATTATGTTGCGATTATAACTTGTATGAGTTTGTGCTGTCTCACTAGCATTCATACTCTTAGTATGTTGAGATCTTACTATATTGATGATAGCATTAAAACCCATAAGACTAACCATTTTCTTAAGGGATTGTTCGGCATCTTCATAGCTAATGTTTGAACTCGTTGATATTTCTAGTTCACTTGCGAATATTACTTGATATCCCCCACCTATAATATCTCCACTATTTATGAGTCTTACGCCTAGCGCCAAATCAAATTTTGGATTTTGTGCTTTTAGCTCTTCAATAGTGCTAACACTATTCATTTGTGACTCCTTTGCTTTGGAATGTTTAAATGAGTATATTAATATTTTTAAATTAAATATGTTTTAATTTAGCTTATTTAAGTTAAAAACATATTTAATAATTTAACTTACCTAAGAACAAGACATTAAAACATTAAAAAGAACCAAATAAATATTTAAAATTAACTTTTAGTTTATAATTTCACTAACTTATCCTAGACAAAAGTTGCAAAAAGTAAAATTTAACCTTAAATTTTTAAGGATATTTACAAAGCTATAATTTTAATAAATCTATAACATGCAAATTAAAAATAAGCTGAATTAACTTCAAAAAATAATCCTATTTGTTTATTAATAATTTTGTCCCTTAGTTAAGTAAATTTGACATAAGCTAAAAAATTTGCTATTTTTCTTTTAAATTTATTTTCCTTAGCTAAGGGACGAAAGGAGATTTATTGAAACAAGTTTTACTAGAAGACATTGCAGATTTAAACATGGGTTTAGTTCTAGCAAGAAGAAAGTCCCAAGAAAAAACACCGTTTTCATATAGATTATTAAGCCTAAAAGCATTTGATGAAGATTATATAAAAGATGAATTTATAGATGAATTTTACGCTACACAAAGTCTAGAAAATCATTATTTGGTAAGAGAAAATGATATTGTTATAAGATTAAGGCTCCCGCTAACAGCACATGTAATAAACCAAAATGAATTTTTGATTTCATCACACATGTTAAAAATCACTTTAAAGGATACAAAAGCCTTCAACCCATATTTTGTAGCTGAAATAATCAACCACTCAAGACTAGAAAACCTAGCAGAAGGTCAAGCATTAAGGCTCTTAAATGTAAAAGATATAAAAAGCATAACAATTCCATATATTGAGATAGATAGGCAAAATAAATTTGCCAATATTTTTAAAACTATCAACGAACGCAAACAAACTCTAAACGAGCTAATTGCAAAAGAAGAAACCCTAAAAACAATAATTTTAAAGGAGATATTAAATGGTTAAAGAGATTATGGATAAAGTTGATTATGTATTTAATCAAAACAAACACAATATGAAAAAAGAAAATACTATTGAATATATTTGTAGTGAAGCAATACTAATTTTACATGGTATAGAAGCAAAGACAATATCTTTTGAAGATATTCAAAGTGTGATTTCAAACAATCTTATATCATTCTCTACATTAGCTTTATATGATATTAGGCTTGACAAGGATGTGGATTTGGTTTCACTTATGGATATAAAAAATATATATTACAATGGTTGTAGTTTTACAAAAACTACAGACATAACAATTTCTAGTCAATTAGAAAGAATTATTATTCAAAATTCAAATTTTCAAAAACTAAAAATCAAAGATGATAAAGAAAATAAAAAATCAATAAATTTATATATACACAATACAACTTGTGATGATTTTTATCTAAATAAATGCCTTGCAAATGAGTTTAGTTTAAGTGAATTTAAAGTGGTGAATAAGGCTAAGATTTCATCACATTTTAGTGGCAAAATCAGTCTAAATGATACAACATTTAATAAATACATTTCTTTTGAAGGTTCTAGTTTTGATGAAGTTTTTGAAACTACTGACTTATATTTTGATGATTATAAAAAAGTGGTTTTTGAATTTGAAAAAATCACAAGTTTTAGCAAAGAAGATATAAATAATTATATAAATAATTATGGAAAAACAGATGAAGAAAAGCTAAATCTAGCTAGTAAATTACAAAATACATTTAGAAAATTTAAAGATATTGCATTAGTACATAATAACAAAATCTACGCTAAAGAATGTGAAAAGTTAGAGCTTTTTGTTTATGAAATATATTTAAAAATAGAAAGTGATATAAGGTTTAAGAAATTAGAAAAAGCCAAAAAAAATAACGAAAAGTTAAGTATTAGAGAAACTTTATCATTAAAAGCTTGGAGAGCAACCCTAGAGCAATTAATGCTTAAATTTTATGAAATTACAAGCGAACATCATACAAATTTTGCAAGGATTGTAAATTTTACTCTAGCTATTATCTTTTCACTGTATCTTGAGTTATCTATTGTTGGGTTATTTAGCTTTTTTGATATAGGCTATTTTAACCATATTTTAGATGATTTTTATAGAGTTTGCAGTTTAATAATGTTTTTTGTTGTATTAATATTATTTGCTTTAAGTGCAAATAGGATTAAAAACATTATCGGTAGATTGATGTGTATTATCTCTATGATTTTAGTTTTTGCTTTCTTGGTTTTTCCTAACTATCTCGTAGTTTCATATTTTGTAATTTTATTTGTGGTGTTATATATATTTTATACTAGAAGTAGTGATATTTACCATTTTATTAGCTTAATTGCAGTTATTTGTTTTATATGTTTGCCGATTTTTTCAAAAAATATCATAACTTCACCAAGCATTTATTACTTAGATGATACCTTAAATAGATACACCCAAGAAGACATTAGAGAGGCTTTAAAAATAGCAAGTGTAGAAAATCAAGAAAAAATTAACAAAACTAAAAAAGATTCAGAGTCAAAAAAAGAGCCAAAAGAAGAATCAAAACCAAGCCAAAACATCATAAATCTACAAGCTACCATAAGCCAAAACCAAATTAGTTCAAATATCAGCATAAACCAAGCACAAGAGCCTTACGATTTGTATTTTGGCACAGTTGTAGTTAATTTATCAGTCAAAAACGCACAAGATATCCAAGACATAAAGCAATTCATAAAAGACAATAAGCTTTTGATGTATTATACAAGCGTGGAATCAGATATTAAAGTATATAACAACATAATCAAAGCTATTTGTATAGATTTACAGCTTGATACGATATACTTTATCTTTTTTATAATTATGATTTTGTGTATTTATTCAATGCAAAAGACATTTAGAAAAAATACGATTTAAAGGACATAAGATGAAACAAACAAACGAAATTACGGATTTAAATTCTACAAAAATACACGAAATAAATTCCGAGCAAAAAGCCGAGCAAGTAAGCATAAATCAGACAGCCGAGCAGACCACAAACGGCACAGCGATTGACCCGCAAAGCACCGAAGCAACCCAAACCGACACCACCCAAACCCCAACCCCCAAAACCACCACCGCCCAGATAAACGCCAAACTCTGGGACGCGTGCAACACCTTCCGTGGGCTAATGGATGGCAGTGATTACAAAGACTACATTCTCACCATGCTATTTATCAAATACCTAAGCGACACCTACGCCGAAAAAATCACCGAGCTAAAAGCCAAAAGCTGCGGCATCGACTCAGTCTATAAAGCCCTACTAAATCAACTAGATTTTAAACTTGAAGAGCACTCAACATTCGCCTATCTACAAGAGCACAAAAACGCCACCAACCTAGGCGAGCTAATCAACACCGCCCTAAGCAGCCTAGAAACGCTAAACAAAGAAAAGCTAGAAGGCATATTCACCCACATAGATTTCAACAACCCTTCCAAGCTAGGCGACACTCAGCAAAGAAACACCACCCTAAAACAGCTCATAAACGACTTCTCAAGCCTTGATTTACGCCCAAGCCGCCTAGAAAACAAAGATATCATAGGCGACGCATACGAGTATCTAATCGCAAAATTCGCAAGCGATTCAGGCAAAAAGGGCGGCGAGTTTTACACCCCTAGCATGGTGAGCGTCCTACTTGCCGAGCTAGTCGGTATCAAAGACGGCGAAGAGATATACGACCCTACTTGTGGCTCAGGCTCACTTTTGCTAAAAGCAAGCCAAAAAGGCACAAACAACTTCATCTACGGACAAGAAAAAAACGCCCAAACCTACGCCCTATGCGTTATGAATATGTTCTTACACAATATCCCAAACCCCAAGATAAAGTGGGGCGACACACTCACAAACCCACTTCACCTAGATGCTAACGGCGATTTAAGACGCTTTAGCAAAATAGTCGCAAACCCACCTTTTAGCCTTGATAAATGGGGCTATGAAGAGCTAAAAGAAGATAGATTTTCAAGGTTTAACTACGGTATGCCACCTAAAAGCAAGGGCGATTATGCCTTTTTACTCCACATGATAAAGTCTTTAAAAAACGGCGGAACCTTAGGCGTAGTAATGCCCCACGGAGTGCTATTTCGTGGCTCAAGCGAGGGCAAAATAAGGGCAAGTCTTATAAAACAAGGCTACCTAAAAGCCATCATCGGACTTCCAAGCAACCTTTTTTATGGCACGAGCATACCGGCATGTATCATGATTTTTAGCAAGGAGCAAAACGAAAAAGTGATTTTCATAGACGCAAGTTCTTGCTATGAAAAAGGCAAAAACCAAAACATCCTAAAAGACATTGACAAAATCCTAAACGCTTATCACGGAAACACCGACATAAACGGCTTTTGCAAGGTTGTAAGCCTTGATGAGATAGAGCAAAACGACTTTAACCTAAACATACCAAGATATGTAAGCGAGACACAGGAGCTTGAGAGTATAGACTACGCCAAGCTAAAGCAAAGCATAGACAATCTAAACGCCAAACTAAAAGAGCAAAGCACAAAGCTAGATGAGTATCTAAAGGAGTTAGGACTATGATTACACAAGCATATTTAGAATTTGTAGAAAAATTACAAAAAGTAAACAGCAATTATGAGCTTTTAGAGTTATATAAATATTATCTAAATAAATACGATGATTTTAAAAGATATTCATTTATAGTTGGCACAAACGATAAAACAGGTGCCGTAGATAATCCATTAATAAGAAAGTATAGGCACGAGCCAAACCAAGATACGCTTTATTCTATAAAAAATAGTTCAGGTAATGAACCTTTATACACTGTTGATATGTTAAATTCGTATAAATATTTTATAGTTTTAAGAAGTGATTTTAAGGAGCAGTTTAGGGTATCTATAAATATGACATTAGATGTTAATATAGTTTCTTTTATTGCAAAATTTATTGAAAATAATGAAATTGGTGAAAATGTTTTTAGAAATAAAGATGATTTATTGTTTTTTGAGCCTTTTATTCAAGATATTTTGCAAAATAGGGTAGCTGATATTGATATTTTTCATTATATCACGGAGACATTATCAAAACAATATGATAATACTAATTTTAAAATGGATAAATTATATTCAAATATAGAAAGCATATGTAAGTTTAAAAGTTTAGATTTAGAGCATTTTAACCAAACAAGTATTTTAAAATATGATGTAAAGCATTTCAAAGATATGTGTGGATTTTTTAGAAACAACCTAAATAATTTTGAGATAAATACTGAATTTAATTACATATATTTTTATTTCATTTTGGCGATAATTTCTAAAAACAGTAAAGATTTTGATATAAAAAAAATCAATTAAACATATATTTGATTATATGCAAGAAAATGGAACCAATTTTTCTGAATTATTAGAATTTATTTTAGATTATTTTGAACATCAAACAAGTAGGTTTGTTAATATTGATTTAAAATCAAATAATTTAGATTGTAAAAAAATTATTCATAAGGTTAAAAATATGTGTTGGGATATAGCTTATTATTATTCTATGAGAAAAATTTTTGGGCTGACTTCATACATTATGGAAGATTTTATCTTTCCAACATACGCAACAAAAGATAAAAGATTTGCACAAAATTATATTACTTTATTTAACAATAGAGCCATTGTGTATAAAGATAATAAATTTATAGGTATTGTAAGACAAGAGAGTGAACTTACAAAAAGGCTTAAAGATTATATAGGTAATCCTACTAAAGACTTTCAAAGAGAAAAGATTTCAGATTCGCAAGAATATAAGGATAAATCTGAAAAATTAGCACAGCAAGCAGATAATTGGCTTATAAATTTTTTACAAAATAGGAATTAAAATGAATGATTTGCAAACAATTTTATACCATATAAAAGATAGTGATTTTCAAATCAGCGTAGTGATAAAAGATGAAACAATATGGGCTACTCAAAAAGCCATAGCAGAGTTGTTTGGAGTAAATCCACCTGCTATTAGTAAGCATTTTAAAAACATCTTTGAAAGCAATGAGCTAGATGAAAAAGTGGTTATTTCCAAAATGGAAACAACCACAAAACACGGAGCCATAAGCGACAAAACCCAAACAAAGCTAACCAACTTTTACAATCTCGATGCGATTATTAGCGTTGGTTATAGAATAAATTCTATAAAAGCCACTCAATTTAGGATTTGGGCTAACAATGTTTTAAAATCATACATCATAAAAGGCTTTGCGATAAACGAAGAGCAATTAAAACAATCAAACCAAATATTTGGCAAAGATTATTTCAAAGAACTATTAGACACCATACGCTCAATTAGAGCTAGTGAGCGTCGTATTTGGCAGCAGATTACTGATATTTTTGCAGAATGTAGTATTGATTATGATAAAAACGCAGAAATCACAAAATACTTTTACGCCTTAGTGCAAAACAAATTCCACTATGCTATCACAGGACAAACAGCAGCAGAGATTATCTATAACAAAGCAGATAGTACCAAAGAGTATATGGGACTAAGCACTTGGAAAAACGCTCCAAATGGTAGAATTTTAAAGCTAGATACCAAAGTAGCCAAAAACTACCTAAGCGAAAAAGAGATAAAACAATTAGAAAGAGCAGTTAGTGGGTATTTTGACTATATTGAAGATTTAGTAGAAAGGGAAAATACTTTTACTATGGAAGATTTTGTAGCTAGTATAGATGAGTTTTTAAACTTTAGAAAATACAAGATTTTAAAAGACAATGGCAAAATCTCTCATCAAACAGCCATACAAAAAGCACAAACCGAATACGATATATTTAACAAAACTCAAAAAATCCAATCAGATTTTGACAAAAGCATAGCAAAACTTACAAGGAAAAAATCATGAGTATGCCAAAGGGCTGGGAAGAAGTAAGGCTGGGGGATATAGCTACTTTTTCAAAAGGTAAAGGTATATCTAAAAAAGATATAAGTGAAAATGGTATTCCTTGCATAAGATACGGCGAGTTATATACAACTTACAATGAGATTATTGATAATGTTTATTCAAAGACAAACCTTGATGAAAAAGATTTAGTTTTGAGCGAGAAAAACGACATTATAATTCCTGCATCAGGTGAGACTGCCATAGATATTTCAAAGGCTTCTTGCGTAATGCTTGATGGAATTGCGTTAGGTGGGGATTTAAATATTATTAAGACAAAACAAAATGGAGCTTTTTTATCATATTATTTAAATTCGGTGGCAAAGTTGGATATTGCAAGATTAGCTCAAGGTATTTCGGTGATGCATTTGTATGGTAGTCAATTAGCAACTTTAACAATAAAACTCCCACCACTAAAAGAACAAGTTAAAATCGCTGAGATTTTAAGTAGTTGTGATGAGCATATAAAAAATCTAAAGAATTTGAAATCGGAATTAGAAAAAGAAAAACTCCACCTAATGAACGAGCTACTAAGTGGCAAAACCCGTTTTGCCAACTTCACCACCCCTTGGCAAGAAGTAACTCTTAATGATTTAGGTGCAACCTACAATGGGCTTTCAGGTAAAAAAGCAAAAGATTTTGAAGATGGTAATTCAAACTATATTACATATAAAAATATTTTTGATAATAGGGTTGTAAAAACAAGCATTTTTGAAAAAGTCAAAATCAATGATGATGAAAAACAAAATTTAGTAAAAAAGGGAGATATATTCTTTACCACTTCATCGGAAACTCCACATGAAGTAGGAACTTCATCTGTTATTTTAGAAGAATGTGAAAATTTATATTTAAATAGTTTTTGCTTTGGTTTTAGACCTAACGAAAGTATAAATTCTGAATACGCTAGTTTTTATTTTAGGAGTTCTATTTTTAGGGAAAAATTAACGAAATTAGCACAAGGTAGCACGAGATACAACCTATCTAAAACTGAATTTTTAAAAATAAAAATACAACTCCCAAGCCTAGAAGAGCAGAAGAAGATAGGGGAAGTCTTAAGTGCGTGTGATGAGCGTTTGGAGTGTCTAAATGAGCTAATAACAACCCAAACCACCCTCAAATCCCACCTCCTCACCGAACTCCTAACTGGAAACATTAGGGTGTAAAATGACTGAAATTTTAGAAATAAAAAAAGATATATTAGAATTATTAAAAACAGATAATTCTAATTTAAATGTGGTGGTTAATTTTATCGAACAAGGTTTCTACTCTGTTAATATTTTTTCAAAGAAAGAAAATCGTTTTAAGATTCAAAGTATTAATATGGCTAAAAGGATTAATGGTATTGAAAAAATAAAGCGGATACATTTTAACAATATAGTATTTGACAAATCATTTGAAAATTTATTCAGTATGATTAATATATTTTCTTGCAATAATTATATTTCCACCCAAGAATCAAATACAATGATAAAAAATAATAATATGAGCTTTTATTTTAATCGATGTAAATTTGAAATGAAAGAAATATTTTTAAGTTACATAGCTTCTAGCGGTTTATGTTTTTATGAATGTATTTTTGATGAAGATGTTGTGTTGAGTTATTGTGTCTTAGCTTCACTTTATTTTGAGTCTTGTAATATCAAAAAAAATATATCAATAATTGATACAAAATTGTCAACATTACCCCTTTTTAAGGATTTAATAAATAAAGATATTTCTATATTTTTTATAAATGTAGAATTTCAAAATGGATTTGAAATGTTTTCAAGTCACATAAAAGATGTAAAAGAATTGTGTTTTAAATCAATTGTGTTTAAAAAAAGTGTATTGCTTCATGATGCTTCTAACCCTTTAAATAGTTCGGTTTACGAAAGCAAGCTATATATGAGTGATATTGTCTTTGAAGAACCCATGTGGTTCATGAAAACACAATTTAAAAATGGCTTTGAATTCAGCAATGTTACATTTAAAAAAGAAGTTATTTTTACCGAAGATTTTATAAACGCAAATTACAATAAAAATGCGATTTTTAATAATTTAACTTTTTATAAAAAAATCAATTTTAAAAACTTTTTAAACTCTGATATTCAAGAAATAGAAATAAATAATTGTAATTTTAAAGATAAATTTGAATTCCCAAAGCAAAAAGAATACAAACAAAAAATAAAGATTATTGATACAACTTTTGATGATAGGGTGGATTTTGTAGAAAATGCTTTTTGTAATAATTTGGTGATTAAAAATTGTGTTTTTAGTAAAGATTTATCTTTTAAACAAACGAAATTTATTAAAAGTTTTGATTTTATAGAAAATAAGGTTAAAGATAATATTGATTTTAGTGATGTTATCTTTGAAATTTCGCCAAATTTTCAATCAAGCGTATTTGAAAAACTAGTGATTTTATACAAAACCAAGTTTAAAGAAATACCGAATTTTTATTCAGCTAGTTTTAGTTCTAGTGCTGTTTTAGATATGCCTTTGGTTGATATAAAGGATTATTCATTTAACCATTTAAAAAATGAAAGAAAAAATAAAAATGATTTGATAGATATAAAAGGTGTTAGAGAATGCCTAAATATCTTTAAAAACGCTCTTTTAAAGACAAATAATATCCTAGAAGCTAGTAAATATAAAGTTTTAGAGCTTTACGCAAAAGAACTTGAACTTGATTATAAACTAGAGCATAAAAAAGAGTTAGAAGAAAAAATCACTATCAAAGAAAGATTTGACAGATGGTTTTTGAAATTAAACAGAACCACAAGCGACCATCACACTGATTTTTTAAAGATATTTTTATTTACCCTAAGTGTCATCGGCGGGTATTTTATGATAAATTTTGGCTTGTCTTTTGATGAAAAAATCATAAGTAGTATTTGTAACCTTGTAGATTTGGGTTTAGCTATGTATGGCATTAGCGTTGTGATTTTCTTGCTTTGTTTGGGTTATGAGTTTTTATTTGTTTTAAAAGGTTTTAGCAAGGATAAAGGTTGGCTAATTTTTATATTTTTAGCCATTTGCGTGGCTTGGTTTTGTTTGGCTTATAGCTTTAATGTTTCAGAATTTAGTGTGTTTTTACCGATGATTTTTATAGGGATTTTGGCAATGATTTTTATATTATTAGCCAACAATATCAAATATACCTTTATAAGCTTTGCAACGGCAGGGTTCATCGGCATTTTATGTAACCCTAGCATAATAACCCCATTTTTAGGGGCGTTTTCAGAAGATGCGAGAAATCATTATCTATATAAAGCCATAGATGAGTTAGACAGCCAAAAGGCACTAGATTTATCAAAGCAGATTTTAGCCAAAGAGCCAACAAGTAAGTTAAACGCCAAAAAGACATTAAAAGACTATAAAGACGAGCTAAAATCATCAGATTTACTAGACAAAGCCCCCGAGCTAAAACGAGCCATAGCGATAGATTGCGGGGTCTCAAGGCTTAATATAGCTTATTATTTAGTTTTCGCGTTTTGTATATTTGCCTTGCAAAAAACAATGCGTAAAAACTCCATAATCCCAAGCTAAAACCAAATTTCGTTTGTTTGCTTAAACTTGCCAAACAAACGAAATTCCGAATTTAAATTCCAAATACGAAAATAAATTCCAAAACCAAACAAGTGACATTTGGGGCTTTGTGGAATTTGTTTGGTGTATTTTTGGAAATTTATAAGCCCTAAACATACGAAATTTATTTCAATAAAAAGGAATTTAAAATAGGAATTTCGTTTGTTTTGGATTAGATTGATACAATATGGTTATTTTATAAATACATAATAAAGGTTATTGTATGGATTGGCAGCAGTATTTTCCAACTTATAAATTTAATAATAAAGAAAATAGAGATATCGCATTAGAAGAATATAAATTTTGTTGTAAAACATTAGAAAGTGAAGAAAAATTATTTGATAGTTTTCTTAGGTATATTACTTTAGTTTGTAGCGGGATTGTTTCTTTGTTAGCTTTTTTAAAATTAGATTTTATAAAGTTTAATATAGAAAAAGATTTGGTTTTTATAGTTGGTTTTATTTTCTTTTTAAGTAGTATTTTTTTTATTATTACTACTTTAAATTTTGCTACTAAACAAAAAAATATTGTATTTGCTAAAAGAAAAATTATAATCTTAAGAAGAATGCTTGGAATGAATTATGGTTCTCAGGAGTTTTTGTTTAAAAAGGGCATGTTAGAAGGTGCTAATATGCCTTTTAGTATTAAGTTAAGATATAGTTACTTGTATTTTATAATACCGTGTTTGTATGCTAGTATGTCGTTTTTTATGTTGCATTGGATAGGGGTTAATTTATGCTATTCTGTTTTAGTATTTTTGACTTTATATACAATATTAAATGTTATATATATTTTTTCAATTCTTGATATTAATGAAACTAAAAAGTTTGTTGTTTTGAAAGCTATTGCATTTATTTTAGATATTAAATTGGTTGATAATTTTGAACATGTTTTATATCGTGCAAAATTAGCTCAGTTTGAGTTTCATAGGCTAAAGATTGATTTAAAATATATAAAAGATATATTAATAGCTATTGAAGATAAAAATTTTAGGTCTCACAAGGGTATAGATATTAAGGCTATATCAAGAGCTATGCTAAGTCAATTAAAAAAAATACCTTTGATAAAGCATATTAAATATATAAATAAATTCCCATATTCAGGTGGTTCTACGATTACACAGCAATTATTTAGAACTCTTTTTATAGAAAATATTGCAGATAAAAAAATTAGAAGAAAAATTGTAGAAATTTTATTTAGTAGGTTTTGGTTGAATGAAATTTTAAAAAAAGACGAACAGCTTGAAATATATTTAGCAGCAGTAAGATTTGATAAAAATATTTTTGGGGCTATTAAGGCATATAATTATTTTTTTGATAATAATAAAATTAATTTTAATAAAGCAAAGAGTTTTATTTTAATTGAAAGAGTTTCGGTAACAAGTGGGTGTTTATTGCCAAAAGTAATAGATTTGATAGATAATTTGCTAAAGAATAATATTTTAACAAAAGAAGATTGTGAGCAAATATTGTGTTTATATAAACAAAATGTTGAGAAAGGTAAGATACAAAAATGCTATAAAAATATAGATAATATGGAAAGATTAAATGTATGGTTTGATAGCTTAAATGATTGAAATTTTAAATTTGTTAGTATTTTTTTATTTAAAAAAACAAACAAACGAAATTCCTATTTTAAATTCCACAAAAATACACGAAATAAATTCCCACCATGCAAGGGCTTTTGCATTTAGCCTAAATTAATGCAAGTTGTTTAAAATGTATTTAAAATTTCAAAGGCGTGGCGATGGATTTTAGTATAGAAAGCAATGTAAAAGCGTATTTTATAGAGACTTTAAAGGATTTAGGCTGGCAGTATCTAAGCGAAAAAGAATGCAACGAGCTTAGGCAAAACGACTTTAACGAGCCTTTGCTTTTAGCTAAGCTTAAGGAGTTTTTAAGGACAAATTATCAGCTAAATGATGATGAACTCATCATAATGATAAACAAGCTAAAAGCCCCAATTACCAGCCTAATTACAGCTAACGAAATCATCACAAAGCTTATTTTACTTGGCGAAGGCTTAGAGCAAAAAGGCAAACCTTCAAGGCATATAAACTACATAGATTATGAAAATCCGTCTAAAAACTCATTCATAATCACAGAAGAATTTAGCCTTGCAAACGCCAAAAGCGAGCAAAAGAAAAGCACTAGGATTGATTTGGTGCTGTTTGTAAATGGTATCCCGCTTGTTAGCATTGAGCTTAAAAACTCGTGCGTTGGAGCAAACGAAGCGATAAACCAACTCCTAAACCACCAGCACCCAGATAGGATTGAGAACTTTTATAAGTTCATTCAGCTTTGCGTTGCAAGTTGTGGCACTATCACTAAATACGGAACAACGCTAACGCCTAGCAAATTTTACAATGTCTTTAAGGATAAAAGCAGCGATGATAGCGTAAAAGTGCTGTGTAACAATATCTTAAAGCCTAGAAATTTACTTGAGTTTATAAGTGATTTTATATTTTTTAGCAAGTCTAAAGACAAAACAAGCAAAATCGCAAGCCGTTATCAACAATACTTTGGCATAAAAGAAGTGATAAAAGCTATCAAAGATAAGCACGGCGGTCTAGTATGGCACACTCAAGGCAGTGGCAAAAGCTACAC
Source organism: Campylobacter sp. RM9333 (assembly GCF_020137705.1). Classification (NCBI taxonomy): domain Bacteria; kingdom Pseudomonadati; phylum Campylobacterota; class Epsilonproteobacteria; order Campylobacterales; family Campylobacteraceae; genus Campylobacter; species Campylobacter sp. RM9333. The sequence goes on along the minus strand of NZ_JACGAY010000022.1, from coordinate 9,379 downwards.
AATGCTAATGCTAGTAAATATCTTAGCTAGGCTAAATAGCACCGCCCAAAAAATCATCATCACAGACAGAATAGAACTAGATGAGCAAATCTCAGCGACCATAAACGGCACGGCAAATCTTGACACCTTGCACCACGCCAAAAACACAAGCCATTTAAACGAGCTTTTAAACGATGATGGAGTGGGGCTTATCACGACTACGATTTTTAAATTTAGCGATTTAAAAGACATAAAAAACAGAACAAGATTTATCCTAATAGATGAAGCCCATAGAAGCCAAAACGGCGAACTTCATATGCAAATGCTTGATAACTTAGGCGAAAATGCCTACATCATAGCATTTACAGGAACACCGCTTTTATCTAAAGAAAAATCAAGCATAGCAAAATACGGCGGACTTTTGCATACTTATAATATCGGCGAAGCAGTAGAAGATGGAGCTACCTTGCCACTTTTGTATGAAAACAAAATGATAGAGCTTGGTCTTAGCGATAAAGATGAGCTAGAAAAAAGATTTGATGAGCTAACACTTGGGCTTGGTAACGAGCAAAAAGAGCAAATCAAGCAAAAATGCTCAAAGATTAAAAAGCTTCACACATCAATTTCAAGGCTTGAATACATCGCACTTGATATAAACGAAGACTTCAAACAAAGCCTTAAAAATACGCCATTTAACGCAATGCTTGCAACTAATTCTAAGTTTGAGGCGATGAAATATTATAAAGTTTTTAAAGAGCTTGGGGATTTGGAAGTTAGGGTCGTGATATCAGTAAATGCAGGAGAAGAAAACGAAGGCGAGCAAGAAAAATGGGTAAGCGATGAGTATGCAAAGCTAAATCACGCAGAGTATGAAGAGCAGTGCAAGAGTGATTTTAAGGATAGGAAAGTGGATTTGCTAATCGTGGTAGATAAGCTACTTACGGGCTTTGACGCTCCTTGTGCTAAAAAACTTTATATAGATAAAAACCTAAAAGAACACAACCTACTTCAAGCCATAGCAAGGGTAAATAGGCTAAAAGAGGGCAAAGATGAGGGGATAATTGTAGACTATCGAGGGCTTCTTAGTGAGCTTGATACCACGCTTAGTAGATACGACGCGCTTAGCGGGTATGATGAGAGTGATTTGGTGGGGGCAGTTTTTAAAATAGATGGCTCTTTGAATGATATGTGGGAGAGCTTAGCTGTGCTTGATGAGATGTTTGCAGGGCTTGATGATGAAGTAGAAAAGCTAAAGATTTTAAAGGATTTATCATTTAGGGATAGGTTTTGCAAGGTTTTAGCAAGGTTTAGCAACCTTGTGGGGGTGGTGCTAAATACTCGTAAGCTAAGGGCAAGTGTAAGCGAAGATAAAAGGGAGAAAATCAAGGAAAGCCTTAAAAAATACTTAAGCTTAAGAAGCTCGGCACAGGTCTTTTATGCTGAGGATTTTAGCCTAAAAGAATACGAGCAAAGTATGCAAAAGCTACTAGATGAGCATTTAAAAGTAGGGCAAATTTATACGCTAAATGAACCGCTTGATATATTAAGCGATGATTTTTCAAGGGTGGCTAGTGATTTTAGCGATGAGGTGAAGGCTCATGGAAAGTTAAATGCACTAGAAAAAGAAGTGAAAAAATACGAAGTGATAAATCCTGAAATTTTTGTAAGATTTAGTGCGAGAATAGAAGAGATTTTGGAAGATTATAGGGCAAAAAGGCTTAGCGAGAGTGAGTTTTACAAGCTTAGCTGTGATTTGGCTAAGGATTTTAAAAAGGATTTGGCTGATGACCCACTTGAGCGTAATCTTGCTAGGGATTTTGATAAGGATGATGTGGGGCAAATCATTGCCTTGTTTGATAGTGAGTTTGGCAAGTTTTCTAATGTGCCCGAATTTGATGAAAGTATCAAAAACAAAATTGCAACCGAACTCATAGTAAAAATGCTGCCATTTTTAACAAAAATCAACAAATTAAACGACATAGAAAACTACATAAACTCCCTAATCAAAATCTACCTAGGCAAACGCGGTGGGTAGCTAGTGGATTTAGGCTATGGTTTTTGAGATATAAATTTCGCTTGTTTGAATGGGTATTAATTGGTGCTGTATTTATGCTAAAAAACTCCAAATAAACGAAATTTATAAATTCCAAATAAACGAAATTCCTATTTTAAATTCTTGATTTTTTGAGTTATTTTTATAGGTAAATCTATAAAGATATAAAATATAAAACCTAAATATTTTTATACAAACATTCAAAATCAAAATATTAATTAGAATCTATTTTATTATCTGCTTTGAAAATATATTTTTTTTATTCAAATAATATACAACTGTTAAAATAACACAAAAAAAAGAAAAATAGCATAGGAATTATGGAATTACAAAAATAACTGATTAAATAATATTATTAAAGTGAAAAAAAGATAAGTTTAAAAAATAATTTTTAATGTAAAAATAAATTAGTAAATACTATAATATAATAATAAAACAAATTTATAATTTGAATTATTTATTTTATGTTATAATTTGTTAAAATGTTTATTTTAATAATTAAGGATAAAAAATGAAAGAGTTATTTATAAAGTATTTTGATGAAAATTTGACAGAAGAAGGGACAAAAAAGACTTATAATAATAGAGTTAATTATATTTTATCAAAAAGCAATTTAGATTTTAATTATAGTCAATTTTGTGATAAATATAGCATTATATTAGAACAATATATACAATGTTACAATAATAAGAAATTAGATTTGAAAGGAAATACAAAATCTGTATTAAATTATCTTGTAGCAATAGTTGATATTTCTTGTATGTATTTAAATGACAATAAAAAATATATTTTAGATGCTTTTTTAAACAACTCTATTAGTTCTAATGAAAAGAAAATATTTTTTAATTACATAGAAGAAAAAAGAGAATATTATAGTAGCGAATATAGAACAGTTGCAAATAAAAATTTAATTAAACCAAGAAAAGAAAGAACAGACAGTATGAGTAATGTTAATAAGACAAAAACATCATCTTTAGAGCTTGTTGAAATCTTTAAAGATTTAAATACAAAAATGGCAGTTATGAAAGAAATAAAGTTAAGCGACTCTTTTGGGGATAGGTTGATGGAAAGTAAGTATATTGAAGCGATTATTGAAATGTGTAATGAGATTAAAAAGATAGCCGATAATAAATTAAAAAATATAAAGTAACTTTTATTTTTTAGTAGATAATAAAAAGGATAATTATATGCAATATTCGGCGATTTATGATTATTTAAATAAGATAAAGGATGAAAAAAATGGCTTATGCACCATAGATTTGCCGACTGGATATGGCAAGACTTATCAGAGTTTAAAATTTATCGCTGATTATGTAGGAAGTGGTGGAAAAAGAAAGATATTTTTTTTAACTTCAAATAAAAATAATGTAAATGAATCATACAAGGATTACACAGAAAAGCTAAAAGGTAAAAATGCTATAAAATTAGAAACAAATTTAGAATATTTTAAATCGTATATTTTGCAAAATGGTATAAAGAAAAAAGACTTTAATACCAAAGATAAAAATCAAGAAAAAAATATAGATGCTATAAATAAAACAATCAAAGATATAAGCGTAATAAAAGATAAAAACGCTTATGATGGTCCTTTAAGTGAGCTAGAAAGCAACTTTAGATATAACATTTCTAATTATTGTGAAAAAGAAAAAATTAATTCCATAGATAAGCTAAAAAAACGCTTTCCGCTCATTGGGCAGATGTATAAAGGTTTAGATATTACCACATATCAAGTTTGTTTTTGCACTATTTCTAAATTTGTTTCAAAATTTAATTTTTTTTATGAGCCTAGCTGTGAGCTTATATTTCACAAGTTTAGTAAAGATGCTATTATAATCATAGATGAGTTTGACGCTACAAAAGATAGCATTGAAAACATTATTATCTCGCATTCTTTACAGACAAAATTTGATTATAAAGAATTTATTAAAAATCTTCACAATGGCTTACTAAACAAAGAGCAATATCCAGCAAGTATAAAATATGCTTTAAGTGAGCATGATAAATCAAATCCCGCATTTACATTTGATAAATTTACAAAATGGGTGGATAAAAACACTGAAAAATTTAAAGTAAAATCATGTTTTGATTATAAAGACGATATAAAAAACGACTATCTTTTTAGAGATTATTCTCGCTTTCATTCTATGATAAACTCGGACAAAAATTACACAATCAAATATGACGAACAGCAAAATAAATACATCATAAATCTAACCAACGATAAAGATGAAAAAAGTGAAATATTCATCCCGTCAATGCTAAAAAATATCCATAAAATAATCACAAGTTTAACGCAACTTGTTTTAGAAATGAGTGGTCATTATGCTAAATATTTAAAAGATAATCATACAGAAGAAATCCCAAAAAATAACATATATTCAAGCATCTTAAAAAGATTTGAGTTGGGGGATAGTAAAAGCTTTTTATCATATATCATACAGGGGACGCATTTTTCTAAATTAAGTAAAGATGAGATTATAAGAATTCCTAGTTTTTATGAAGATGGATTTGAGTTTGTTAGCTTAAGAAAAACTGCAGCAGATAATGATAATTTGATTTTTGAGCTTACAGGGGTTAATTCTAGCCCCGAACAATATATCCAAACAATGGCAAAAAAATCTTTAGTAATAGGGCTTAGTGCCACAGCAAATATACCTAGTGTTTTATGTAATTATGATATGGATTATCTTAAAAATGAGCTAAAAGATAGGTTTTTAAATCTTTCTGATGAGTTTTTGGACAAAAAACAGCAAGAGCTAGATGAATTAAATAAAAGTTTTGATGGTAGTGAAATTAATGTTTTTTTACTTGACAATAACAATACAAATTCTTTAGAAAACAAATTAAACAATGATGAGCTTATGCAATTTATTAACAATAAGCTAAAATTTATTGATACACAGTTTGCTAGTGATAAAGAAAAAGCAGATAATAAAATTAAATATTATAAAAATATCTATAAAAACATTTTCGAATGCATGTATAGCTTTATTTCAAATGATAATATTCGTTCGTTTTTATACCTAGGAATGGCAGGCGTTGGGGATGATAAGATTTTAAAAGAAAGTCCTATAAGAGAAGTTTTTAAAACTTTGGTTAAATTTGTTAATAAAGATATTAATGATTATTATTTAATAGTGCTTGATGCAAGCAATTTTAAAGCGAAAAAAGATGAATATTTAGAGCTTTTAAAAGATAAGAAAAACAATGTTTTTATAATGTCAGCTTATGCTACAGCAGGGGTTGGGCATAATTTGCAGTTTAAAGAGTATAAAGAAGATGAAGACGATGAAGAAGTTTATAAAGATGATTTTAAAGATATAGAATCAGCATATTTTGGAGATATTACTCAGCTTTTTATTCACGATAATTCTGATGTAAATGATGAAGAATTGCTTAAAAATATTATAAAAATAAAAAGGCTTGAAAATACAGCTGAAATTAGCTCAAAGGAAGCATATAAACATATAAAATATAGTTTTGAAATGTTTTTAGGTTCAAAAAATTCTTCTAAAAAAGGTAGTCTTCAAGATACATTTAGTGCTAGACTTTTTAGGACTAGAGTTTTACTCCAAGCTATAGGTAGGCTAAATAGGACTGATAATAAAGCTAAGCAAATAGATATTTTTATAGATAAAAATTTAGCCAAAAAGTGTGATTGTAACTGGTATTTAAGCTCAAATAATCAAAATCCACTAGCTACTAAAATAATGCAAGAGTTAAAAAAATATGAAAAACCAACCAAGGATTTAAACTCTAATATAATCAACAAAAAGTTAAAAAATTCAGCTGTTCTTGTGGATAAATTTTTTAATACCTATAATGTTTGGACCAAAAGAAAACAAATGCAATATAAACATCTAAGACATTTACTTTTAAAATACCCAAGTCTTAGCAAAGATGATATAAAACATATTAATAGTAATTCAGAGTATTTAAAAGATATTATGAGTTTATATATACCAAATAATGAGAAAAATTCTTATGGAGTAGAAAAACACGAATATACAGATAAAAAAGACACAGTTGGTATAAACTCAACCATATTAAAAGAACTTTTTAAATATGATGGATTTAAGGAGTATTTTTTTAAAAAATACAGTGATGATTTTAGCAAGGAATTTATTTTACCTATTGGGTTTTTTGATACATATAAGGGTTTTTTAGGAGAAGTTTTTGCTGAGTTTGTGCTAAACAATGAGCTTGAGCAAAAATTACAAGAGATTGAAAAAATTGAAGATTTTGAAAAGTTTGATTTTATAATACAAGATGGAGTTTATCTAGATGTTAAAAGCTGGCAGGGGAATTTTATAGAAGCTGAGTATAACAAAATACGAAATAAAGTAAAAGATAAAAAAGATTTTATAAATGCTAAAAAAGTTGTGGTTTTAAATATTTTAGGTGATGAAATATGTAATTATTATGGAGATATTTTAGCTATATCACCACTTGTAAAAAAAGAAAACAATAAGCTAGTAACTAATAAAGAAACCATTAAAAAAATCATAAGCTGGATTAATAATGAATGAGATTTTTATAAATAAATTGGATATTAAATTAAACTTAGAAAATATTAAAAATGATTTTATAATCTTAAAAATAAACGCCGAAAAAAACCTAAAAAATAACATTAATAGCATAGATGAGTATTTGCAAAAATATAAAAATATAAGCTCATTTTATACTAAAGAATATGGCTATGTAATGTTTTTAAAAAATGAAAAAATCACCCTTAATGAATACTCATCAAAAGTTAGCGAGATTAATGAATATGTGCTTGTTAATTTGCTTTTTGCTAGTTTAAACAACTATGTAAGTGATTTTTTAAGGTTTAGCAATACTTCAGGTAGGATTTTTTTAAACCTTAAAAAAGTGGCTAACGAGCTAGTGGGTTTAGAGCTTAAAATCTCGCAAAATTATGATTTTTCTTTAAATGTTGTGAGTTTTTCAAAATATCAAGATTTGCAAAAATATTATCCAGAAAATAAACTTTTATTAAATGCTTATAATTTTAAAAATGATACTTTGGTTAGAGATTTTAAGAAAAATAAAAATTCATATATGCAAAAAAAGTTAAATCCAAATACTAAAAATACTATTAAATTTATGGCTTTTGATGGTTTGAGTAATTTTCAAAAATCAAAGGTTGGGGTTTTGTATGATGTTTTGGTTTTAGCAAAACAAAAGTTATCAAAATATTTAGATTTTGATATTATAAAAATAGAAAATATTAAAAGATTTGATATTAAAAACAATAATTTTTTAATTAATTTACATGAAAGTTTACAAGATGGTTGCGAGATTTTAAATTTTACAGATAATGATAAGCTAAAAATAAAGCTTGAAAGCTATCTAAATAACATACAAATAAATTCAAAAAGTAGCAAAAACGCAATAGCTATCATTAAAAGTAAAAGTGAGTATGAAGAAGGCGAAGATATTTACAATACAATCAAAACTCACCAAAATATTCAGCATGTTTGCAAAAGTGATATTGCTAAACCTGATAAATTACTTTATGAGCTAGTGATTAAGAAAAATATAGATAGTTTAAACCTTGATTTTAGGACAAATTTAAGGGCTAATTTTTATAAAAAATATGATGATTTGATAATAAAGCTTAGTTTAAATGATGATAAATTATCTTTTAGCGAAGAGTTCTTCCCTATAGATATGGCTTTATGTAATAGTGATTGCGAAGGCTTAATTGATATAAATGGCAAGATTTTTGGCATTTTTAAGACACCTTATTTTACACTGGGAGATTTTTATAAGATTTTCAATGCTTTAAATGGTGTTAAGAATGAGTTTGATACGCAAGAAATTTTTGCGAAATTACATAACATAAAAGATAGTAAAAATGCTAAAGATATAGATGAATTTATCACTATTCACACAGGTAGTAAAATCATAAAAAATAAAGATTTTGATATTAAAAAATCATTTGTAAAAAAACTTAATGAAATGCTTGATTCTACTATAAATCCAAGGCTTCAGCAGCTTCATCATCAAGATAGTATGTTTTTAGCTAATACAAATTTAAATTATTTTATATATGAAAATAATTTATATTATTTTGTGGGTAAGTTAACTGATGTGTTTGATAAAAACTCAAGGCAAGGATTAAAACCAAGTATAGTAAATGCAAGTCCTATAAGAGTGGTAAAATGCTTAAATGATGATGCTTTAATAGAACCTGAAATTTATTTAAAACTTTTATCGGTTAATTTTGTGAGATTAAACGAGCTTAGTGTGTTACCATTTTTATTTAAATATATAAATGAATATAGCTTAAGACTTAAATGCGAAGATAATGTAAAGCTAAAAGAACCTAATTTCTAGAATTTATTTTATGTACTTTTATGCTAAATAAACGAAATTCCTATTTTAAATTCTTTTGCTAAAATCACGCAAATAAAGATAAAGCAAAGGCAAGATATGGGGAAAACGATTACTTATTATTTGATAGATGATGCGGATGGTAGGATAAAGTGCACTTATTCAAACTGGACGGGAGTGGTTTTAAAACTTCCACGCCAACTCATAAAAGATAGCGACGATAGAGCAGAGCTAAATCATAGTGGCGTTTATATGCTAGTATGCAAGGATAATCTCATCTATGTAGGTCAAGCAATTTATAAAAATGACGGAAGTAGAGTTTTAAAAAGACTCAAATAGCATTTAGACGATAGTAAAAAAGACTTTTTTAGTGTTGCATTAGTTATCACCACAACAGATAATTCACTAGGCGTTATTTAGATTAGCTATCTTGAAAACACTCTTTATAATACTTAAAAACAGCTGGTATTTGCACCATAACAAACAGCTTAGAGACACAACTATCAAAAACATAAGTTAAGAAAAACAAATGCAAAGTTTTTAAATATAGCCAAACTTATGTGTAAAACTTTTGGGTATTTTGTATTTTCTAAACCAAAGGATACAGTGATGATTTGTGATGATATGCTGTATTTTAAAAATATTATGTGTAAAAGGGTGGAAAATGGCTTTTTAGTTTTAAAAGGTAACGAAGTAGCTAGAAAATATTATGATTATGTTTCATCAAGTGTAAAAAAAGTCATAGAAAATGCCAAAGTAGATGATAATGGAATTTTGCTTGAAGATATGTTTTTTGCTAGTGCTTCATCGGCGGGGAGTTTTATTACAGGAAATAGCGTAAATGGACTTATCTCTTGGAAAAACAAAAGCGGAATAAACCTAAAAGAGCTTATTTGATAAAAGAATTTGAAATAAGAATTTCGTTTGTTTAAGTCCTGAAAATTAGCCTAAATAAATGAAATTATGGTGTATTTTTGAAAAAATACTGGATAAAAATGGCTTATGAGT
>NZ_JACGAY010000021.1:0-38493 GCF_020137705.1 Campylobacter sp. RM9333 | reverse complement strand
TTTCTACATTTATAAAGCCTTCGTTTTTTATTTCTCCTTTGATTTCTGAGCCATTTATTACACTTACTTGTGCACCTTTACTATCAATTACTATGCCTTGCTCTAATGTAGCTTTATCTAAGACATTGTTTTTACTATCGCCTGTAATAGTTAGAGTTTGTTTGAATATAGAACCAACTGCACTTATGCTATCAGCACTAACCTGACCTTGAAAAGTGCTTTTTTCATCGCTTAATAATTTATTTGCAGTTATATCTCCACTAAAGATTGTATTGCTTGATTTAAAGTCATTGCCTACTTTAAAATTTCCTGTGATGGTTTTTGTTTCTGTGCTAGTTGAGTTGTCTATAATAATATCATTTTTTACTATTACATTTGAAGCTTCTAGGTTAGTATTAGTTAAGCTTACATTACCTACTTCGTTTATATCACCTTTTATAGTTGAGTTTGTGATGATTACATCTTCTACTTCTTTACTACAACCTTCGTGTTCAAAACAAGTATTTCTATTGTCTTTTGTAATATTTCCATTAAGAGTAGAATTATCTATATAAACTTTTTGAGTTCCTTGGATATTTCCATTTAAAACTGAATTGTTTTTAAGATGAAGTTCGCCTGTTTCTACTGAACTATTAATAATTGAATTATCAATATTTAAAAAAGTGCCTATTTTATTAATTTTATAATATATAGCATTACTTGTAGAATTTAAATATTCTTGATTTAAAGTGGTAATCATAGGAGCAGTAATATTACTATCTTTAATATCTATAACTTTTGCATATATCATATTATTTGCATTATTGTTTGTAATTGTAGTTTTTGTAAAGCTAAGATAGTCAGTCATATACTTAATAAGTGATGAATTATTATGTATACCTATTCCTACTTCTTTTAAACTTGAATTTGATATATTTACTTTATTGTTTACTAAAGAATCTGCCGAATTCTTTCTCCAAGCATTAATACTATTATTTGACATTTTGAGATTATTAATATCCAATGTTACATCATTCTCTACAAAGAAACCAAAATTATATTCTTTATCTTTGAAATCTTCTTTACCATCGAATTTTAAAGATTGTTCGGCAATAACCAAACCTTTTTCGTAAATAATATCAGATAATACTTTTTTATTTTCATCATTTAAATAAATATTAGCACCCTTTAAGGTTCCGCTGACACTACTTAAACCATCAAAATAAATTTTTCCACCTATAAAATCAGCATTTACTTTTGTATTATTAAAATAAGTATTTCCGAGATTTATGTTGCCTTGATATTCAGAATTATTAAATACATACTTATTATTATTTGATTTAATAGTACCCAAATTTGAAATTACTTTGGTGCTATTAAATTCTATATTATTAGCCAAGATAGAAATATTTTTATCAGTATTAACAATACTCCCACCATTAAAAACAACATTATCTAAAGTAGATGCTAAACCCACAGCTGTATTAGTTAGTTTTGAATTGTTAAAAGTGGTTGTATTAGTGTTAGAACTTGAAAAATTATTAATAGCAGTATTTATAAATTCACTATCATTAAATGTAGCACTAGCATTATTACCCAAAGTTATATGATGACCTGTTCCTTTTATATTTTCATTTTTAACTAAAATTCTATTAAAGGTATTATCTCCATTTAAATCAATTCTATTATTGCCAGAACTAAGAGCAACATCGCTAAATGTAACCCCATTTAATTGCATATGATTTCCGGTAGATTGTATATCTAATTTTTTATCAGCAGTTCCACTAGCAGTTGAATTTGTAATATTTAAATTCTTACTTGAAATATCAGCTTTTATAGTGCTATCACTTATATTTGTAGTTCCACTTATAATAGATTTGCTATTTATAATTGAGCCATTTGTAGCAGTTAGATTACCTGCATTTATACTTCCACTTATTTCTGAATTATCTAAAGTAACATTTGTATTAATAGCATTATTATTAACAGAAACACTATTAATATTAGCGTTAATGTTAGAATTATTTTTAATACTTATACTAGATGTATTTTGTAAAATTATTGAGCTATCATCAATAAAGGTAGAATCTATTTCAGCATTATTTTTAATTCTTATCTCTGTTCCAATAATAGATGAATTATTAATATTTAAATCTCTAGCAAAAATATTAGATGTTTTTTCATCTTGAGTTTTGTCAAATATAACACTTTCTAATGTTAATTTTGGCACATAAGGTCTTTGTGTTAATTTACTAGTTGAATTTATCTTTTCAAAACCCAACTGACTATCATAAATTAATGAATTTTTAATAACTAAAGCACCATTTGTATTATCTTCCGACCAAGCTTCTAATTTAACATCGCTAATTACTGAACCATCAAAAGTAACACTAGCAGTATCTTTAAGTAGATAATTAAAATTACTTGAATTCTTATTCCCTTGTAAATCAGTTTTAATAAAATTAACCACTCCATCAAAATCAACTCTACTATCTAAGTCTAACTTGCCATTAGTAATGCTTGCATTTTTAATATTTGTAGTTCCACCGGTTGAAGTTACTTTTAAATCTGTATAATTTTTAGCAGTAGTATTACCTATATTTAGTGTTCCACCAGTTTGATTAATAATTTTATCGGTTTCAGCTGCATTATAATTTTTATTGCTACTATTACTTACATTAATAGTATTACTTTGCACTAATGTATTAGCAGTGCTTGGAATAGTATCAGCAAGAGCTAAATTACCCCCCCCCGCTAATATAAAAGTTATTAAAGATAATTTTATAGTTCTATTCATTTTCTCCCCTAAAAAATAAATGAAAAATGCTTTATTATAGTTAAAAATCAATATATAAAGGTTAATCAATTGCTAACAAAATGGGGGGGGGTATTTATAAAATTAAAAATATTTTTAAATATTTTATATAAATATATTCTAAGTTATATAAATATTTATAAGATTTAATAAAATAAACAAATTATTAAAATATATCTTTTTTGATATCAACTTACAATTTTAATTCCAACTAACCCTATTAATATAAGACTTAAAAACATAAGTTTTAAAAAGCTAATACTATCATTAAAAATCATAATCCCAATCAAAGCCGTTCCTAACCCACCAATACCAGTCCATACAATATAAGCTGTGCTGATAGGAATATTTTTTTGCGCTAAATACAAAAATAACCCGCTAAGTCCCATTGATACTATAGAAAACATTATCCATATTTTTGAGCCATTACTAGCTAATTTAAAGCCAATAGGCCAACCAATCTCAAAAGCACCTGCTAAGATTAAGTATATCCAAGACATTAAAACTCCTTAAATACAAAATCTTAGCAAGAATATATTATGATTTAAATTCGCTTAATTTTTTATCTAATTCTTCGCTGATATTAGTTAATTGACTTGCAGCTTTTGCTATTTCTTCTACACTTCTTGCGTTTTCATTAGTAATTTTTGCAATTTGCGAAACTTCATTTAAAATATCTTCAATTTGTTTGCTAGCGTTAATATAATTATCCACGGTCTTATCACTACTAATTATTGCTTCTTTTAATTTTTGTTCCATATTTTTAATTAGCTCTTCACTACCATTTGCAACATTTGTTAGATTGCCAATTTGCTTAGAGTTATCACTCATTTGCTCGCTTGCATCTTTAATACCTTGAACTATAACACTTATTGTTGCATTTATTTCACTAAGGCTTTTTTGAGTTCTTTCTGCTAGGCTTCTTACTTCATCAGCTACTACGGCAAATCCACGCCCATGCTCTCCTGCTCTTGCAGCTTCTATTGCAGCATTTAATGCAAGTAAGTTAGTCTGGTCTGCTACATCGTTAATTATTTCTAAAATAGATTTAACATTATCAGCATCACGGCTTAATTGCTCAATCTTACTAGCTAAAGCACTTTCTATATCAGCACTATGATTTATTTGATTAGTTAATGAATTAATAGCATTAATGGTCTCGTGAATACTAGTTGTGCTACCTCTTAGTTCATTTTTACTATCATTAGCACTATTTATGCCTGATGATAAACTATCCTTGGTTAATTTACCTTCTTCAACAACATTTTCAACTATATTAAAGCTTTCTTCACTTCTTTTTCCTGTTTGCATACTAACACTACTAAGCTCGGCTGCTATTGTTTTGTTTTCATAAGATATTTGTTTTACTTCGTTAATTAAAATTCTAATCTTACCGATAAAATCATTTATAGCTTTACTAGCACTTGCTATTTCATCTTTGCCTTTTATCTCTAAAAGTTTAGTTAAATCCCCATCTCCTTTAGATAAATCATAAGCTTTTTGGGTTAGTTCATTTAATGGTTTGCTAATCCAAATTCTAATAACAATCAGCCATAAAGCAAGAATAATAATACATAAAATAACTGCAAATACAGAATAGTTTAAAACAACTTCATTTTTCTTATCTAATACTTTTGCACTAATTTCTGCTATTTCTTCTTTAGCTTCTACTAAGTAAATTACGCTTATATATACATAATCATTGAAACTATCTTTTTCTACATAATACACCACATCTCTTTCTGGTCTTGTCTTATCAGCTTTCATATGGGTTGTTACAAATCCACCACCATTATTTGCTGTTTGAATTATTTCTTGTATGTATAATTTACCATTAGAATCTTTTTTATTATAAGCATTTTCACCAATTCTATCTTTTAGATAGTGCATTACATATTCGCCTTTTTTATTAATTACAAATAAATTAACAGAGCGATTTTTTAAGTCTAATTCACTTAAAAATGTAAGAATATTTTTATTATAACTTTCTTGATTTTCACTTGTTGAATGAATTTTTTTAGACATTGAAGTAATTAAGCTAGTAATACTAACTGCTGTTTTTTTCGCATCATCAACACTCATATTATCAAGAGCTTCTTGAGCAATATTGTCTAATTCATTCATACCTTTACTAGCTACTAAAATAGCACTTAAATTAATAATCAGTAATGAAACAAAAGCAAATAAAGTAATTTTGTAAGATAATTTCATATAGCTCCTTTAATATTTTAATAATTAAAATCGCTAATTCTATTTATGCTAAGTTAAAATAATGTTAAAAAATAATAAATAAATTAATAAGAAAATATATGTTAAAAATAAAAGCCCTTAGATAAACTAAGGGCTAAATAATTATTTTACAAATTCAATTGTAAATGTAGCATCAGAATCAAGATAGCTAAATTTTGTATCTTTTACTCTAAATCTTAAAGTATCTTTTACATATTGGTTATTAGCTAAATTAGATGGAACTTCGTAAGTATCTCCAGGTATTTCTTTTTTAGAATAATCAGAAATAAAGCTAAATCCACCTTTTGCATCATTATATACTTTTGAGTAATTGCTTAAATTCTTAGAATCCATTTTTACAAATTTGTTATTTTCATATTTAAATACCCAAGCGTCAGTTTCACTAATTTTGCGAGTTGTTCCTGTATTTTTATTTAAATCTTTAAAGAATAAACCTGTGAAAGCAAACTCATAAGGATTTGTTAATAAATTACTTACATTTAAACTACCGCCACCATTAAACTTAATTTCTGCTTCTGCAGATTTTATTAAGAATTTAGGGTCTAAATTAGGCTTAGTGCCATCGTATTTTGGATAACCTATCTTAACTAAAATTTTACCAAATTCTTTTGCACTAAACTTACTATCATCATAGGTGCTTAGTTTAGCACTTGGGTCAATTAAACTTAAAGCATTGTCAAATCCACTATTTAATCCAGTTACCTTAAATCCACCTTTTGTTCCACTTGTAGCTGTTACGCCTAAAGTTTCAGAATCAGCTTTAATGATTACTTTATTTACATTTGGTGTTGGGTCATACCCTAAATTAATATTAATAGTTGCGTCATCATTAGCAAATTTTTTATAAAAATAATTATTAGTATTTTTATTAGCTACTTGCAATGGTAATGCCAATCTTTCAGAGTCATTATCACTAAATGGAACATAATTAGTAAAGCTTGTATTTGTTAAATAAGGTCTAATAGCCATATTCGTATTATCAATTTGTAAGCCTAGTGTCTCATCTGCTATAAAATTAACAGTAAGTTCATTACCTGGAGTTTGGCAGTTAATTTTACCATCTGAATTAATTTTATTAGCATTAGTAATATCTACAGCAACATTAGAATTTACGCATAAATCTTGCTCTAAATCTCCTATAGTAAATTTATTTTCAGAGAATGCTATTTGAGCGTCTGTTACTAAAGGAAACACGGTTTTTATATCAAAATTACCATTTGTTTTATTAAAATCAACAAATGTTCTAGCAGTAGCTTTTGAGCCAACTTGATTTAGTTGAACTGAGTTTTTATCTTCTAAATAGAATTTCTTAACACTACCTTTTGAATCACTTACTTTTAATTCTGCAACACTAATTCCAAATCTATCATCTTTTAAATCCGCAGTGAAAGTTACATTATTGTTTGGATATTTTTTATCTTCTTTACCTGCTTTTTTATCAAATGTATCAAGTGTGCCTACTTTATAAGTAATGCTATCTGGTCTAATTGAGAATGTATTTGAACTTCTATCGCCTAATACTGAACATTCTTCAAAAATGTTATCGTATTCTGCAATTTCGTATCTAAATTGATAATTTTGATTTACAGCTAATTTATCTTTTAAATGTAAAACCATTTTGTTATCAATTGGATAATAACCTTTACATTCTGTAGTTGATTTTGAAAGTTTTTGAGTTCCGTTATAAATATCTGCATTTAACTCATCAGAACCATTATAAAACTTAATGTATTGTTTATAAAGAACTTTAACATCTGGTTTTGTAAAGCCTAAATATATATCTTGACTACTTGTTCTTGTATAAATCTTATCAGCTACCTTTGTATTTGAAGCAATTT
This sequence comes from Campylobacter sp. RM9333, assembly GCF_020137705.1. NCBI lineage: Bacteria > Pseudomonadati > Campylobacterota > Epsilonproteobacteria > Campylobacterales > Campylobacteraceae > Campylobacter > Campylobacter sp. RM9333. The sequence continues at coordinate 31,611 of NZ_JACGAY010000021.1, read as the reverse complement.
TATTATTTTCTAATATTTTAGTAGCATCAATATTATTATAAGCTGTTCCAAAATTAATACCATTTGGCATTTCACTATGACCTAAGATAATTTCTACACTACCCTTTGGAGCACCTTTTACAATATCAACACCTGAAGCTTGAAACATTGGTCTTTCATAAGTTCTTTTTACTTCTTGAATTTTGCAAGCACCACTTGTTGGACATACTTCTTCTCTATTTGTTTCGGTAATTTCTTCTACAATTTCTAAAGGTTTAAATGTGAATTTATAAATATTACCTTTTAATAAATCATTATCATCAATTTTAGCTAGTTTTTTGAATGTATCTTTTGTAAATTTTAATCCAAAACCAGTTATGTTTTCTTTCTGAACTAATTCATATTTAGTATTGGTTGAAATCACTTCTGTTTTAGAATCTACTGCACCATTCGCATCTGCCATTCTTTGCTTTGTTAATTCAAAACTTGTTAAATAATATTTAACTGAAATATTATTTGCTTTTCTATCTTCAGCGTTAAATGGAGTTTTACTATTATTTAAAGCAATATATACATCATCTAAATTAGTAACTTTTAAAGGTTTGCTATCTTTTTTATCAGTTTGATTTGCTTCATTTGTTATTTGATAATAATTAGCATCAGGGATAAATTTAACAGCTAGATTTGATACTTGTGTAGTTACAACAGACCCTTTTCCTTGAGAATTATATTGTTTGTTAGTTACAAATGAAGGTCTAACATTTACACTGAAATTATAAGTATCATCATCTCCTAAAACAATACCTTTTCTAGTAGTGTTATTTTTGTGAATACTAAACACATAATTTTTTCTTACAATCTCCTTAGCATCATCTTTTCTAAAATCTTCTTGATTTAAATAATCAAAATAATTAGCTCTTGAATATTGTGATGAATAATGCTCTAAATCATAATTATAGCACTTGCTAACACCACCGGCATAATCATTCACACGATTGCCATTTTTATTATCATTATAATCTGATAGCAAATCACCATAATCAAAAGGTTTAATTTTTGAATTCTTTAAAATTATAGCTTCTAAAGCTCTGTCTTTAGCAAAAGTATTAGGATTATTGTTTAATTCTAAATATTTATTATAAACATCACAAACACCTAATACTACAGAGTTATTATAATTTTCATTAACAAAAATTAATTTATTAACGTCCCAAGAAGCAATACTATAAGTTGTTAAACTAACATTTGATAAACTAGAACAACCTTTCATTCCTTGAATATCACCTGCATTTGTTTTATCACCAACAACATTTGAAAAGTTTCTATATACCCAACCATTGCTACCTGCAAACTCATTTTGGTCTAATAAATACACTAAATATTGACTATTAATAACAGTTGGACTACTTGAAACTATAACTCTACCTGTTGTATTTGCATGAAATTCTTTATAATATTCTTCTATAAACTTTTTCTTATCATTACCATCTAAATCTGATTTTAACTTAACATTAGTTGAAAATGTTTTACTAGATGAAAAATTTTGAACTTCAGGTGTTCTAAAACCAACTGCAGCATAATATGGGTCGTAATCAATATCATCTAAGCCTTTTTGAGAATTATTTATATAATTCAATTCTGCTTCAAAAACTTTTTTACATACTTCTTTGTCTGTATTTTTAATTTCATTTAATTTCTTTTTAATAACATTATCTCTATAGCTATTAACAAATTTTGTAGCTTCTTCATAAGGTGTATATTTAACAGCCATTTTATAAGCTGAATACATTCTAGCATCAAAATAGCTAACTCCACATTGTCTTAATGCTTCATATCTAACCTTTTCTGGGTTTTTAACAACATCGCCTTTTTGAGTTAAGATATTTATTAAATGGAAATAACTCGAATTTTCAGACAAAATTTTGTAAGTATCATCACTTATATCTGGGTTTGCAAAACATTGAACATAAAATTTATCGTTCATCTTTCTTAGCTTAGCACAATCGTTTAAGCCATCAACACTTCTGTTGCCAGGCACAGAATTAATACATTTATTTAAGTGATTACTATGCTGATTTGCATTATCAGTATCCACTATACCTATTTGTAATTCCACTCTATTCTCTGCATTTGCATAAGAAAAAGCCGATAATAATACTAATGAAAACACAATTTTCCTATTCATATTATTCTCCTTAAAAAATTAAAGTTCTAAATTATAATTTTTTTTATTAAATAATTATTGCACTTATGTGCATTTTTGAATATTTTTTACTTACTTTTAGGTCTAAATACCTTTGGTGCATTTTCACTCTCATTTATATAACTTGCATTCATTAAGTCTAGGCAATATGGTATCGCAGGAAAAATAGGCTCTATACATTCACGAATTGCTTTTGGCTTACCTGGAAGATTAATTATTAGAGTTTTACCCCTTGTCCCTGCTAATTGGCGGCTTAGGATTGCTGTTGGGACAATCTTAAGTGAGCTTGCACGCATTAATTCTCCAAAGCCTGGTAATTCACGCTCGATTGCTTTTTTTGTTGCTTCTGGTGTAACATCTCTTAAAGCTGGTCCTGTTCCACCTGTGGTAAATACCAAATCGCATTCAAATTCATCAGACATTTTAATAATCTCATTTGTAATCAGTTCTTCTTCATCAGGGATTAATGAGTATTTAAAATCAATTTCATTTAATAAATATTCTTGCATAATTTTTCTAATCTCTGCTCCACTAATATCTTCATAAACTCCTGCACTTGCTCTATCTGAACTCGTAATTATCCCTATTTTTATAATATCCATTTTTATCCTTTAAAAAATATTTCTTTATTTAAAAGCAATTCATTTGCTGTATTTTTAATCTCTTCTTCATAAGCTTTTAAATATTCCTTACATTCTTCTTCTAAAGATGATATTTCAAATTCCACATAAAATTTGCTTAATTCTTGTATTTTATCTCTATCTTTAGAAAAATTATTGTAATTTTCGCCTAAAAATAATTCATTTGCTAACATTCCTGATAAAAGAATTTTGATTTCGTTTTTTATTTCTGAAAATGATTTTATATGCTCGTTTGGATAAAAATACTCAAATGTAAATAAATTAGCATAAATTAAATTCGCATCACAAATCTTTGCCATAGTGATTTTACCTGCTTGATAAATAGCTTGAATATATTGCTCGTTTTCGCTTAATTCTAAATCTTCGCTAATGCCGTGCTTTATCACTAAAATCTCATGTATTATTTCTCTTTCGCTTAATCTATCTCTTAGTAATAATTCATTTTCTAAGCTTTTAAAAGAAGCTCCGCTAAAACCTTTTGAAATATAAGCTAAATAATCTAAATTAAAATCAGAACTTATTAAATCTTTTTTAACAAGTTGCTTAAAGAACTCTATTCTGTCGCTATAATTTGGTAAGGTAAAATGAATTTTTTTATCAAATCTTCTAAGTAAAGCTGTATCTAAAACATCAGCTCTATTTGTAGCAGCAATTACTAAGACATTTTTAAGCTCTGCAAAGCCGTCTATTTGAGTTAGCAATTCATTAAGTGTATTTTCACTATCGTTTGCTAAAGCATTGCCACGCTGCTTTCCAAGTGCGTCAATTTCATCAATAAAAACTATACAAGGTGCTAATTTTTTAGCATTTGCAAACAATTCTCTAACCCTTTTTGCTCCAAGACCTACAAAAATTTCATTAAAGCTACTTGCGCTTTGGTATAAAAAATTAACTCCACACTCATTTGCTAAAGCTCTTGCTAACATAGTCTTACCTACTCCACTAGCACCTGTTAATAAAACTCCTTTTATTAAGCAAGGATTGTTGGTTTTAAAAATAGAGCTTAATTTTCTTAATTCTTCTTTGGCTTTAAACTGACCTATAACATCATTAAAATTACTATCTGTTTTGATAACAAATCTAAATTCAGGCTTTAAGACATTATTAATTGGATGATTTGATATGCCTTGTTTTGTGCTAAGATTTCTTAAATATATTAGATAATAAATAAAAATTATTATCATAATAAAAACTAAAATTATTGAATAATCAAATTCTGTTTTATTTTCTACGCTTTTGTATTTTAAGATTTTTTTGATTATTTCTTCATCAGCTAGAATTTTATAATCTTTATCATTTATTGAAAAATAAAGCATATTTTCATAAATGTAAGCATTTGAAATATTTTTTAATTCTAATGATGAAAACTCATTTAAAGATATATTTTGCTCTTTTTTACTTAGCGAAAATATTCCTAAAGCTATAATTGCAAGAATTATGCAAGCGATTATTATTTTGATATTTTTAGTAAATGGCTTTATTTTTGTCAATTTCTACCTCGTAATCTTTAATATTTATCCAAGTTTTTAATAAGTCTTTATCTGATTTGATTTTAATTAAATTAAAATATTGGTCGTATCCTTGATAATAGCCGTCTTTAAACTGCTCTACTAATACTATTAAATCTTTTTGATTTTTTCTAAATTCATAATTTTTTAATCTAGTAATTTCTTTAATCTCATTTAATCTTTGCTTTGAGATATTTTTATCAACTTCGCCTAAAGTCTTTGCTAATTCTACGCTTTTTGTCCCGTCTCTTTTAGAATACACAAAAGCGTGAAGATGAGTTATTGGAAATTTCTTAAAATTATTAATAGCATCAGCCCATATTTCATCACTCTCACCTGGATGACCTACTATATAATCAGTACCTAAGGCATAACCTTTATTAGCTAAATATTCAAATAATTCTAAGTCTTTATAAGCTTTATTTCTTCTTTGCATTAGTTTTAGCATTTTTTCATTTGTGTGTTGTAAGGCTATGTGAAGATGTTTTTCAATAAAATCTTCGTCTAATAATTCTTTAAACTCATCATCAATTTGAACCGGCTCAATGCTACCTAAACGAACTCTTTTAATCCCATTTATTTTGCTAATTTCTTTAAGTAATTTTGCTAAAGATAGATTTAAATCTTTTCCGTAACTACCTATATTTGTGCCTGTTAAAACTACTTCTTTATAACCATTATTAGCTAGGGTTTTTATCTGATTTATAATTTGCTCTAATTTTAGGCTTCTAGCCCCACCCCTTACACTAGGAATAATACAATAAGAACAAGCAAAATCGCAGCCTTCTTGGATTTTAACAAATGCTTTTGTGTGGTTTTCGTAATTGCTTACTATTTTTTCATCTATGAAATTTAAATTTCCTAAATCAAATTCCTTTGGATTTAGTATAAACTTATTTATATTTGATTTTAAAGACGCACCCATTACACCATCAACTATTTTGCTATCATATAAGCTTTTGCCAATACTTGCCGCAGCACAACCTGTTAAGATGAATTTAGTATTTGGATTATGATTTTTAATATGTCTTATATATTGCTTTAAGCCTAAATCAGCTTGATTAGTAACCGTGCAAGAATTGATTACTATCATATCAGCTTGTAATTCATCATTTATTATTTCATTATCTTTTATATAGCTTTTGATTAGTTCGCTATCGTAAATATTGGTTCTACAACCAAAAGTTTTAATATATATTTTCATTATTATCCTTTAAAAATGGCTGATTATTTCTTTTATCCATATAAATAGTTTGTGATGGGAAAGCTAATTTTATATCATCACTTGCTTTTAATCTTTTAATAATTTCTTCACTTACTATTGAACGCATTTTAAGAGCTTCTCTTGAATTTGTCATATACCAAATAGATATTTTAATCCCGTATTGCTCTAGCATTACGAATAGTTTCGGGTCTGTTCCTGAATTTTTCATTTGATAATGATTTCTCATTTTTTGAATTGCTTTTTTTGCACTATCGCTGAATGCTTGAGTATGAGAACTAGCTGATTCTAAAATTATTTGTTTTGCCTTTTCAAGATTGCTTGAAAAATCTATTACTATATCTATTCCATCCCAAACGGTTTTCATATAAGAATAATTATAATTTGATATTAATTCTGTGAAAATATAGTGATTTGGTATATAAATAATTCTTCCAGCACGACGATTTGTTAAAAAAGTAGTATATGTAACATCTTCGTATATAGTCATCTTAAGTAAAGAAATATCAATAATATCTCCTACATAAGTAACTCCATTTTTACTAACCTTTACCCTATCACCTACATGAAAGCCACCACCAAATTGTAAAGTGGCCCAACCAAGTAAGCTCATAAACATATCTTTCATAGCAATAGCAAGACCAGCTGATGCAAATCCTAATACACTTACTAAATAGCTTATATTCTCAACAAAATAAAATATAGAAAACATAGAAACAATAATAAAAGTAAAAATATTTAAAATCTTAAAAGAAGTATAAACTTTATCTTTATCATCAACATATTTTCTAAGCATCAAACCTAATAAATACCTAGCAATAAATATGCAAATAATAATTGCTATAAAAAATATAGCACTATCATATTGCTTTTTTATATCGTTATTTATAAGCTTAATTGTGTTATTTGCCTTAACTTTAAATATCTCAAAAGCATTTGTGATATTTTCTAAAGCGCTTTTATAATCATTTAATTCTTTTATAGAATATACTAATTCTTGACTTAAATTCTCACTTGGCTCAATGTCATATAGTTCTTGTAAAAGCTTTGTTTTCTTATCTATTTTAGATACTAATGTAGTAAAATCTTTTAATTTTATTTCATATTCTTTTTTCTCATTAGCTAATTCTTTACGCTCTGATAAACCTTCAATAACTAAATAAATATTTGAAATCTTTTTATATTCAGTAGGCTCACTTGGTAGATTTAAATACTTTACTACGCTGTAGCTTTCATAATCTTTTAATACACTTAGTTTATCTTCAAGTGATTTTATGGTATTTTCTAATTGTTCTTTTTGAGTTTTTTTAGCTTTTAATAAATTTTCATTTGCTTCTTTTAATTCATTTTTTAATCTTAAATATTCTTGATAATTTTTATAATTTTTTATAGTGATATTGTCTTTTAATTCATTATTTATAATATGCAATTTTTCTTTGACAGAATACACGCCCTCAAGGTTTTTTGTAAATTCTTCTGTATTTTCTGCATAAATAAAAGTTACAAAAACAAAAAAAGCTAATAAAAATCTCATTCAAATTCCCTTAAAACTTTTAATATTTCATCTTTTGAAATATCATTTTTAATAATGCTTAAATCTTCTTTGCTAGGTAAAATAAAGTTGATTTTTCCACTTAGGGTTTTTTTGTCTTGAAAAAATCCTTCATAGAATTTAGAAGATGAATTGATTTTATAAAATGTAGGTAGATTAAAATTCTTTAAAGTATTTAAAATACTTATTTCAAATTCTTTTGAAATTAAACCTAAGTTACAAGCTAATTTATTAGCCATAACCATACCAATAGCAACAGCTTCTCCGTGTAAATAGCCTTTATAATTCGTCTCATTTTCTATAACATGAGCAAAAGTATGACCATAATTTAGTTTCATTCTAAGATTATCTTCAAACTCATCATTTATTACCACATTTGCTTTAATTTTTATTGATTTTTCTACAAATTCTAAGATATTATCAAAAATATCATCAAAACTTAATTTGCTTAATTTGTTATAAAAATCCAAATCAAAACAAACAGCCATTTTAATAACTTCAGCCATAGCAGCACTTAATTCAGCCTTTTTTAAAGTCTTAAAATAATTTGTGAAAATATAAACAGCACTAGGTTGCTTGAATGTGCCTATTAGATTTTTACCATAAGCATTGTTTATGCCTGTTTTACCACCTACTGCTGCATCAACACTAGCAAGTAAGGTTGTAGCTATATTTATATGTTTTATTCCACGCTTATAAATACTAGCTACAAAGCCACCAATATCGCTAATTACCCCACCGCCAAGATTAATTAGCAAATCACTTCTACTAATTTCAGCCTTAAATAGTTCTTCTAAAATATAATTAACGCTTTCTTGATTTTTGTATTCTTCTCCATCTGGTATAACTATTATCGCTTTTGGTTGTTTTCCTATTTTTTGTAAAATATCATTTAAGTATAGTTTTTCTAAAGTTGTATTAGTTAAAATTACATAATCTTTATTTATTTTTAATTCTTCATCTATATAAACTTTATATGCTTTATCTTTTAAATCAATATCTATTACCATAACCTCACCTTATTACATCATAATTTTTTGGAATACTATATTTAAAAATATCATCATTTATTTTTAAATTAATTTTTGAATTTATAAAATCTATGCTTACTTGATTATCTAATTCATCTTTATAACTTATATTTGTTAAAAGATTATTAAGCACTTTTACATAATAAATTATATTATCATACTTAGCTTTATAGATTACAAAATCTTCTTTTTTTTCATATAAAGAAACATTTTTTAAAATATTTGCTAAATCAATTTGTTCTTTACTAATAATTACTTGTTCTAAGTCATCATCAATTATTACAACTTCATTTTTAGTAATATAAACTTTTTTTTCATCAGGGTTTAAGTATTGCCATAAACTTTTTTCATTTTGATAATAAAATTTACCTTCATATATTAAAGTTTTATTACTCAAATCAACTACTTTTTGAATAAAATCAGCTTCATAACTATTGTAATTTATATTATCAATTTTAAATGCAAAAGCAAAAATTCCACAAATACAAAGCAAAAAGATTTTTTTAATAACCATTTAAATACCTTTTAAATATCCTTTTATTTATTTTAACAAATATAATTATATTCAAAAATCAAAACCAAGAGGTAAATTTAAATGTTTAAAAGTATAGCAAAATGTATATTTGGAACTCGTAATGATAGACTTCTTAAAGCCTACAAAAAAAGAGTATTAAAAATAAATTCTTTAGAAGAAAAATATCAAAAATTAAATGACGAAGAAATTAAAAGCGAATTTCAAAACCTACAAAATAAAGTGCTTGAAGACAATAATAATTTAGATTTAGTTTTAGAAGATGTATTTGCAATAGTAAGAGAAGTTAGCAAAAGAACGCTTGGAATGAGACATTATGATGTGCAATTAATAGGCGGTATGGTTTTAAATGATAAAAGCATAGCAGAAATGAAAACAGGGGAAGGAAAAACCTTAGTAGCAACCTTACCTGTGGTATTAAACGCAATGACAAAAAAAGGCGTTCATGTAGTAACAACAAATGATTATCTAGCAGCAAGAGATGCTAATGAGATGAGTGCTATATATAATTTTCTTGGTTTTAGTGTTGGTATTTTAGTAGGAAACGACCATAGAAATAGAAAAGCTGTTTATGCGTGTGATATTGTTTATGGAACTAATAGTGAATTTGGTTTTGATTATTTAAGAGATAATATGTGCTTTGATGCTGAAGATAAAGTTCAAAGGGGACATTATTTTGTAATAGTTGATGAAGTTGATAGTATTTTAATAGATGAAGCTAGAACTCCATTGATAATTTCAGGGCCAACCAATAGAACATTAGATGGCTATATAAGAGCTAATGAAGTAGCTAAGCAAATGGTTCGCGGAGTTGCACCAGATGATCCTAAAGAAAAACCTAGTGGAGATTTTATAGCAGATGAGAAAAATAGAACTATTTTAATTACAGAGCAAGGAATTTCAAAAGCAGAAAAACTATTTGGAGTTGATAATTTATATAGTCTTGATAATGCTATTTTAGCTCATCAATTAGACCAAGCTTTAAAGGCTAATAATTTATTTTTAAAAGATACTCATTATGTTGTTAAAGATGGCGAAGTAATGATTGTAGATGAATTCACAGGTCGTATTAGCGAAGGAAGACGCTTTAGCGAAGGTTTACATCAAGCACTTGAAGCTAAAGAAGGGGTTAAAATCCAAGAAGAAAGTCAAACTTTAGCAGATATTACCTACCAAAATTATTTTAGAATGTATGAAAAACTTGCTGGTATGACAGGAACAGCTCAAACTGAAGCAACTGAGTTTTCTCAAATATACAACCTTGATGTAATTACAATCCCGACTAATGTGCCTGTAATTAGAAAAGATTTAGATGATTTAATTTATAAAACTCAAGATGAGAAATTTAAAGCCGTAGTTGATGAAATAAAAAAAGCTAACGCAAAAGGACAACCTGTATTAGTTGGAACTGCAAGTATTGAAAAAAGCGAGCTTTTACACGAGTATTTAAAAAAGGCAAAAATAGCTCACAATGTATTAAATGCTAAAAATCACGCTCACGAAGCAGAAATTATTAAAGATGCAGGTAAAAAAGGAGCAGTTACTATTGCAACTAATATGGCTGGTCGTGGTGTTGATATAAAAATTACTGATGAAATTAGAGAATTAGGTGGCTTATATATAATAGGAACTGAAAGACACGAAAGCCGTAGAATTGATAATCAATTGCGTGGTCGTGCTGGAAGACAAGGTGATCCTGGTGTTAGTAGATTTTATTTAAGTCTTGAAGATAATTTATTAAGAATTTTTGGTGGAGATAAGCTAAAAGCAATTTTTACTAGATTAAAAATCGCTGAAGGCGAAAGCATAGAAAGCTCACTTGTAACTCGTGCAGTAGCAAGCGCTCAAAAAAAGGTAGAAAATCTTCATTTTGAAAGTAGAAAACATATACTTGAATATGATGATGTAGCAAACGAACAAAGAAAAACTATATATAAATATAGAAATGAATTGCTAGATACAAATTATGATATTGAGACAAAAGTTGAGCAAAACATAGCTGAATATGTGGATTATTTAATTCATAACTTAAATGATTTAAGTGCTGAAAATTTAGTAGAATTATTCAAAAATGAAATTAATTTAGAGCTAGATTTAGAATTATTAAAAACTTTAAACACAGAAGAAAGCAGAAGTGTTATTATTGATGCAATAACTACTATGTTAAAAGTTAAATTTAGCATAGTTCCTGATAGTGAAAAGGAAAGAATTGAAAAATTATTATATCTACAAGTTTTAGATGGTGCTTGGAGAGAGCATTTGTATCAAATGGATATTTTAAAAACAGGTATTGGTCTTCGTGGATATAATCAAAAAGATCCATTAGTAGAATATAAAAGAGAAAGTTATAATTTATTTATAGAGCTAGTTGAAAGAATTAAAAGTGAAAGTATAAAAGTATTACTAATAATTCAACTAAGAATGCCTGAAACTAATGAAGAAATTCAAGAAATTGAAAAACCTATCAAAAAGCAATCAAGAAATGAACCTTGTGCTTGTGGTAGTGGTAAGAAATATAAAGATTGTTGTGGCAAAAGCGGGCCACAAAAAGGCGTATTTGCTTGAAATTCTTTATAATTAATCTTGAGCAAGATATAGAAAAAAGACAAAAAATAACAGCCCTTTGCGAAAGCTTAGGGCTTAATTATGAAATAATTAAAGCTGTATATGGCAAAGCGTTGAGTGAAGATGAAATAAAAAACAACGTAGCTTCAGTTGAAATTCAATTAAAATATCTTAGAAAACCATTAAATTTAGGCGAAATAGGCTGTGCTATGAGCCATAGATTATGTTATCAAAAAATTATAGAACAAAATCTAGAAGACGCAATTATTTTAGAAGATGATGCAATATTTGATGAAAATTTATTAGAATTTTTAAAATATAAAAATGAATTTCCAAAAAATACTGATTTAATATTATTAGGACATTATTGGCAACAATATAGAGATGATGGTTATATTATCAATACACCTTATTCTTTAAAATTTAATCATAAAATAAAAAACTGGAATATAAGAAAGATAATTGGAAGAGGCAACGGAACTCATGGATATTATATAACAAAAAAAGGAGCTGAAAAATTATTCAACGAAACAAAAAAAATATATATGGCCGCAGATCATTACACATCTAATACATTATTATTTAATACTTATGCTGTGTATCCGATATTAATTAATGTAGATATTAATTTTCAAAGCTCAATAAATGAAAATGCTAATTTGAAAAGACGTTCTAAATTTGGCAAAATTATCAAAACAATCAAACAAAAAATTATATATTTTATCCCGTCTTTAAAAAAGCCAAGAGATTATGTTTAGCTTAATTGCTAAACATAAAATCAATTTCCATTAATTCACATCTTCCATTATTGCAAGTGTTTGCATTATTTGGATTTAAGAAATTACCATTACCCCTTCTAAAACTACCATCTCCAGTGCAATCAAACTGATTTAAGTATTCTCCTAATACATTATCTCTATTTCCAACTAAACCAATTAAGGTTAATGCCTCTATTTGATATCTTCCATTTGCCGTAACAGAAAGCTCTAAACTTCTTAAATTATTAGCAGGTCTTACTAATTCTAAATATTCTGCTTCGCTTATATTTTCATTATTTGTTGGAATTACCACAACCCCGTGATTTGTAATAACTATAGGAATAGCGTGAGCTCTACCATTGCTAAGGCTTACTAAAGCTATATATAAAGAACCAGCAGGAGAGCGGGTAAGTCTTATTAATTCTCTACCAATATCATCTCCAGTATAAACTGAACTTAAACTCCAATCAAATCTTGGCAATATATTTCTAGTTAAAGCCCAAATCGCCCTAACTCCTCTATGATAAATTGGCTCTCCGAATACCAACTCATTTCCCCAAAAGTTAAAAGCTCCTTGCATTAGATTATATAATGCTGGATTTCTTCTTTGAAAAGATATAAAAGGACTTCTATGCTCGCTATAATCAAATAAATAACCATTATTATCAAGTGCTAAATCAGGATTATATGGATATACTTGAGTTAATAAAGATACTATTTCAAAAGTTTGCAGCATACAAATTCCACAAATTCCACTAGCATCATTACTACTATCACTTGTTCTTGTTATCGCATAAAGTCTTCTTATCCAATTATCATCTAAAACATTAAAATTAGCTAAGTTAAAGAAATTTAAATCTCTTTTTACTCTTCTTTCATTTCCACATTTGTGCGAATTAAATCCCGCATTTCTATAATTAAAATTCCATAAATCATACACACTACTATCAAAGAAAAATTGAGTATTCTTTAATGAACTTCCCGCAAGATTAATTTTATAATAATCTTTTGTAACAACAAATAATCTTCCTAAATCACTACCCCTTGCAACTTCTAAAATATTATTTTTATTATCCACTATAAAAGAACCATCAAATAGATTTAAATTCCAATAAAAATCATTCTCTCTATCTTCAAAATTACATTTCTCAAATCTTAAATAACTAGCATTTAAATTAGATAAATTGGTCTTTAAACATTCAAAATTACCATTGTTATATAAAGCAATTTTACCTGAACTAAAATCATAATAAAAATTAGTTGGATTATTTTTATTTGCATTATTTTTACCCAAATAATACTTAGTTCTAACTCCACTTGTTCTATTTTCTACATAAAAATATATTGGTGTTTTTAAAGCATAATTTACAGGTGGTGCAATAGCTTCAAGCCATTCTTTCATAACGCCTTCAAAAATTTTTATTTTATTACCAAAATTATTTTTAGTAGCCACTAATAAAAAGTTTTTTTCTGTAATTTTCATATTTGAAAATGCTTTTAAGCTAAAAGCATCGTTATTAATATCAAACCATTGAGATTTATCGTTTAATACACAAGGGCGAAGTTCTACATAATCACTCCCCATCTTGCCATTTTTCATTCTATCCCCAAGCGACGCACAAACCCAGCTATCATTATATCTAAAAGCAAGTCTTTTATATACATCATATCTTGTGATACTTGAGTTCTTACAATCTTGCATACCTACTAGCAATCTTCCATCAGCTAACTTAGGACTAAGACAAAATAATTTTCCATCGTGTGATTGAACAAATAGTCTTGAATCTTGAATTTTATCAGCCTTATGTTGAGTAATAGAATCAGCAAAAAGTATTATATTTAATAAAAATACAACTAATATTTTCTTCATATTTTCTCCTTTTTTATATTATATAATAAAAATTATTATTAAGGAAAGCAAATGTTAGTTAAATACGATAGTTTTTATCCTAATTTAAATAAATCAGTTTTTGTAGCAAATGGAGCTAAAATCATTGGAGATACTACAATTGATGAATATTCATCAATATGGTTTAATGCAGTTATTCGTGCAGATGTAGCTAATATAAAAATAGGAAAATACACAAATATCCAAGATAATTCTACAATTCATGTAGCAAGAGCTTTATATGATGAACTAGGAGTTGAGATTAGCCCTAAAACACCTTGTATAATAAAAGATTATGTAACCATTGGACATAACTCTATAATCCACGCTTGCACGATAAATTCCAATGTATTAGTAGGAATGGGAAGTGTGATTATGGATGGGGCGGTTATTAATGAAAACTCAATAATAGGTGCAAATTCATTAGTAACTAAAAATAAAGTTTTTCCACCAAATTCATTAATTCAAGGAAGTCCTGCAAAAGTTGTTAGAGAATTAAGCAATGAAGAAATAAAAGCTATTAAAAACCAAGCTTTAGAATATGCAGAAGTTAGTAAAAAATATCTAGAAAATTCTTAAAATCAAATTCCTTAAATTTTTAAGGAATTTAAATGTTTTTTCATTTTATTTGCAAAAATACTTGCAAACTCTGGCTTTTTATCAAAATATAAAGCAGGTTCAATACATTCAATTTCATTTATATAAAACCTATCAGCCAAAAACACATCACACCTTGCATAAAAGCTATCTTTTGGAATATATTTGCTAGCTAAAGATATAAGCTCATTACTTGGATTAAAATCATCTATTTTTACACCATAATTATAGTTTGCTCTAAAATCATTATTTTTAGTTCTTAAAATACTATATTGATATGCTCCTTCAAAAAATACCAAACAAGCTTCGCTATTGTGATTAATGTATTCTTGAATTAAGGCTTTATCTTTATAAAATTGTAAATTAATATCATCATTAAACCTTGCCACACCATTTCCGCTTTGACCTATTAAGGGTTTTATGATTTGATTTGGTTTTAATTTTATATCTTTAATATCTACAATATTAGATTTTACAGCGTCTTTTATATCTAGTAAATATGATTTATCTAAGTTTTTTCTAATTAATTTTGTATTATTTATCAAAATAATATTATTTAGCTCACAAAAATCTAAAAATCTCAAAAACTCATCTACTTTAAGAGAATAATCCCAAACACCAAGTGGCAAAATAACACAATCTTTTAAATTCTCATACTCTTGCCACACAAAAAACTCACACTCAAAACCCAAGCTCAAAAACTCATTTTTAAGTATTCTAAGACCTATAGAGCCCTCTTTATAAATATCTTGCATTGCTATATAAATTTTCATTTTGTTCCTAAAAGTGATATTAAAGGCTTATTTTCATCAGCTAAAACATTTACATTTACATCATATAAATCTTTTAACATTTGCTTTGTGATAATGTCATTTGCTAAACCTTTTTGATAAACTAAATTTTTATGTAAAACTATAAGCTCATCGCAAAACCTTGAAGCTAAATTTAAATCGTGCAAAACAACAATACTAATTAAGTTTTTAGTATAAGTTTGCTCCTTTAAAGCTTCAAGCAATAAGCATTGATAATGCAAATCTAAAGCACTCACAGGCTCATCAAGTAATAATACTTTTGGCTCTTTTGCTAACACTTGAGCAAAACTTATCATCTGCCTTTGTCCGCCTGAAAGTGCGTTTATATTTTTATTAGCTAAATGATTAATATTTAAACCCTTCATTATATTCAATGCAAATTCTAATTCTTCATCTTTTATAAAAAGCCCTAATTTTTTTAATTTTCCAAGCAAAACTACTTCTAAAGCACTAAGATTTGCATTAGAATTAAAATCTTGCAACATATAAGCAATATTGTTTTGCCAAGATTTATAAGTTTTTTTATTTAAAATAAAATCATCTAAACTAATTTTTCCATCTGCTTTTACTCTGCCAAAAATAGCATCTAAAAGCGAACTTTTACCAGCACCATTTGCACCTATTATTGCATATATTTTTCCATTTTCAAATTCTAAATTGATTTTATCTAATATTAAATTATTAGCTCTTTTAACATTTACATCTTTTAAGATTAGCATACCCTTCTCCTACTATATACTATAAAAAAGAAAAATGGCACTCCAACAAAAGAAGTAACAATTCCAATAGGAAATAAAGTCCCTATTACTATAATCTTTGAAATCACAGAAGAAAAACTTAAAAATACAGCACCAATTAACATAGATGTAAACATATAAAATCTTTGGTCTTCTCCTACAAGCATTCTAGCTATATAAGGAGATACAAGCCCAATAAATCCAATAACTCCTACAAAAGAAATAGCCGTTGCACTCATAATTGATACAATTAGCAATGCTTTAAATCTAAGATAAGATAAATTAACGCCCAAAACTTCAGCCCTATTTTCACCTAGTCTAAAAGCACACAACGCCCAACTATCCTTTATAAGTAAAATAACACAAATAATCGTAACCACTCCAACTATAATTACATTAGTCCAATTTGATTTTTGAAGTGAGCCAAAAAGCCAAAAAACAATTTGTTGAGAAATTTCAGGAGCACTTATGTATTGCACTAAAGATAACAATGATTGAAATAAAAATAAAAGCGCAATACCTACTAAAATTAACATTTCAGAACTAAAAGCTCTTGATTTTGCAAACAAAAACAAAACACTAGAACAAACCATAGTCATAGTAAATGCACCAAGTGGAACAGCAAAATAAAGACTAATTCCTGCAAATCCAAATGCAATCACAAGTGAAGCTCCAAAACCAGCCGCAGCAGCTAGTCCTAAAGTATATGGACTTGCCATAGGATTGTTAAGTAAAGTTTGAATTAATGCTCCACCATAACCTAAAGCAGCACCCACAACTAAAGCCATAACAGCCATAGGTAATCTTAATGAATGTGTGATTATATACGATGTATTATCAACTTCAATATCAATAAAAAACGCTTTTAAAATTGATTTTACAACTTCAATAGGACTTATCATAGATGGACCTACAGCTATATCACACACAAAACCTAAAATACCCAAAAATATAAAAAATACAATAATTACAAATTTTTTTCGCTCATATTTTCTATGAGCGATTATTTCTTTACTTAAATTCATCTTTTATCACTTAGCTTGGATACCAAAAGAACCTGTTGGAATTATCGGAAGATATTTTTTGTGATAATCAATATAAGTTTTAATAGGGTCTATATCTTTGAATAAATCAGGATATAAAGCTTTAGCAATAAATTGCACCATAGAAGCATCAACTAGTGTTCTACTAGCTCCTTGATATACTGCAAAAAGTCTATTATCTTTTATAGCTGGCAAACTATCCCAACCTGCTCTAGTTTTAAAACCATTTAGCCTTTTATTTGCTTCTTCTTCATTAATTCCAATACCCATTACCATAGCTTCTGGATTTTTCTTAAGTTCAGTTTCACGACCAGCAATTATTATTACATCAGGCTTACTTGCTAAAACTTCTTCAGGATGAATTGACATCCATTTTTCTACAAGTGGTGCTGCTATATTATCCCCACCTGCAAGGTCAATTAAAGCACCCCACATATCTTTACCAAAAGTATAACTATGCTCTTTTGGACCAAGATTTCCAAATTCTATATAAATTTTTGGCTTTTTAAGATTTGCTTTTTTAATTCTTTCTTGCACATCATCAATTATGCCTTTATAAAAACTTATAAGCTCATTTGCTCTTGCTTCGTTATTTGTAATTTTTCCTATAACTTCGGTGCTTCTTATGTGTCTTTCAACACTTTCGCGGTTGTAATCAAGTATTACAATAGGAATATTTGCTTTATTAATTGGTTCAAGCTGGTCTTTTATCATCTCATATTGCCAATCAGCTAATACTAATAAATCAGGTTTTAAAGATAATACCTTTTCAACCGAAAATGTACTTAGCTCAACTTCTCCAACATCAGCTATATTATTTAACTCCGGTAAGACTTTAATATAAGCGTCCCAGCTAGCAGGAGTCCAACCAGTCCAAACTTCCTTAGAAAATCCTACTACATTTTTTAAAGCGTCCTTACCACCTACTGCTAAAAAGTCAGTATAGTAAAATCCAAGAACTATTCTTTTAGCAGGTAAATCAACCTTAACTTCTCTATCTAAAACATCTTTAATTACTTCCACTTTAGCATTAGCACCAACACATAAAACACTCGCCACAACTAAGCTTTTTAATAAGCCTTTAAACATTAGTTCTCCTTAATAATGATAATAAGAACTAATATTTTAAATAAAAAATATTAATAATAATTATTAATTTTAAAATTTTAAATACTTCTTAGTTTTTTAATCTCATCTCTATAAAATGCTGCTTGTTCAAAATCAAGCTCTTTTGCTGCTAGGTGCATTTTTTCTCTTAATTCATTTACTAATTTAGCCCGCTCATTTGCTGGCATTTTTTCTATTTTTGATTTTTTTATAGAAACATTATCTTCGTTTTGTTTTAAAGTCTTTTCTAATTTTCGCTCAACACTTCTTGGAGTAATTCCGTGCAATTTATTATAAGCTTGTTGCAAGCTTCTTCGCTCACTCGTAATATCTATTGCTTCTTGCATTGATTTTGTGATTTTTTTAGCATATAAAATTACTTTTCCATTGACATTTCTAGCTGCTCTTCCCATTGTTTGAATTAAACTCGTAGTTGAGCGTAAAAAGCCTTCCTTATCAGCGTCTAAAATAGCTATAAGACTAACTTCAGGTAAGTCAAGTCCTTCACGAAGCAAGTTAATTCCAATTAGCACATCAAAATCTGCATTTCTAAGAGAAATTATTAATTCATTTCGCTCAATTGCATCAATATCTGAATGCATATATTTACATTTGATACCTAATTCTGTGTAGTATCTTTGCAATTCTTCTGCCATTTTTTTTGTAAGTGTTGTGATTAATACACGCTCATTTCTTGCAATCACCTTTTTAATCTCATCATATAAATGCTCTATTTGGTTTTCGCTATCAATTATGCTAATTTCAGGGTCAAGCAATCCTGTTGGACGCATAATTTGCTGATAAACACACTCTCCACTAAGCTCAAGCTCTAATTCAGCAGGGGTTGCACTCACAAATAAAAAAAAGCAATCTTTATTAATAAATTCATCAAATTGTAATGGTCTATTATCTAAAGCACTTGGCAATCTAAAGCCGTATTCAACTAGCACTTCCTTTCTAGCTCTATCTCCTGCAAACATTCCCCTAAATTGTGGCAAACTAACATGACTTTCATCTACAATTACTAAAAATGGCTTTTGTTTTATTTTAAAATAATCAAATAAAGTATAAGGAGTTTCTCCTGCATTAAGCCCACTTAAATGTCTTGAATAATTTTCTATTCCTTTAGTCATTCCTGTAGTTTCTAGCATTTCTAAATCAAATTCAACTCGCTGTTCTAAGCGTTGTGCTTCTAATAATTTGCCTTGTTTTTTAAAGTATTCTAATCTTTCATCAAGCTCATCTTTAATATCCCTACAAGCTCTTTTAAGAGTTGGAGTAGCGACTATAAATTGATTTGCAGCATAAAGTGTGAATTTATTTAAATCTTTTATTTTTTTATTATCAAAAGTATTAAAAGTATAAATCTTTTCTAATTCATCATCAAAAAATTCTAAGCGAATTGCATCATCTTCATAATAAGCTGGATAAATATCTATAATATCCCCATTTACACGGAAATTCCCCCTATCAAAAAACGCATCATTTCTACTATATCCCATAGCTACTAAATGAAGTAATAATTCTTTTTGTTTATAGCATTTGCCTATTTCAAAAAATTCTACCATATCAATATATTCAGCAGGATTTCCTAATCCATAATTAGCACTTACACTTGCAATACAAACGCAATCATCATATGCTAAAAGCGAAGCAGTTGAGCTTAAACGAAGCCTTTCTAAATCATTATTAACCGAGCTATCTTTTTCTATAAATGTATCAGTTCTAGGAATATAAGCTTCAGGTTGATAATAATCATAATAGCTTATGAAATACTCCACATGATTATTCGCAAAAAAGCCTTTAAATTCGCTATAAAGCTGAGCGCAAAGTGATTTATTATGGCTCATTATTAAAGTAGGCATTTTAAGTTTATTTATCACATTTGCCATTGTAAAAGTTTTACCCGAGCCTGTAACTCCTAAAAGAGTTTGATATTTTTGTCCGTTTTTTACACCATTTACAATCTTTTCTATTGCTTGTGCTTGATCAGGTGATGGTTTATAATTACTAATTAACTCAAACATTTTAATCCTAAAAAATAATTTTTATTATTATATTAACTATAAATAATTAAAATCACAGCTTTAAAATTTGATTAAGGATAAACAAAATGAGCGATAACATAACAAGCACACTAAGTAATAAAATAGTAGAATTAATGGAAAAATATAAATATTTAGTAAGCGAAAACGAAAGACTTATGAATGAATTAACTCAAGCAAAAGCTAAATGTGAAGCACAATCATATGAAATTAGTAAATTAGAAGAAGAGTTATTAAATAAAAATCTAATTGAAGAAGAAACCTTAAAAGCAATAGAGCAAGTGCTTGGAAACAACAACTAAATTTACGATAACCTTAGGAGCTAGGGGCTATAATTTTAATGTTCCATCTAAAGAATTTTTAGCTTATTTAAATGATGATATAAATAAGCTAAAAAATCCTACAAAAAATATAGAAATACCACAATTTATTAATTTATATCTTAAAAAAAGTTACTCACACTTTCAATTAGTGCAAGAATTTGAAAAAATACAAGAAGAGAATTTAAAACTTAAAGAAGAAAATGTAAATCTTAAATCAGAATTGCAAAGACAAAAAGAAGATTTAATACATATTATAAATATTCTTAACAATAAAGGAAAAATAGATGAAAAAAGCATTTAGTATGATAGAAATGATTTTTGCTATTGCTGTTATAGGAATATTAGCAGGAATTGCAATTCCTAAAATGATGGCTAATAAAGACACAGCACATATAGTGCAATTAAAAGAGCAAGTTGAAGCTATTAGAAAAGGTATTGAAGCCTACGCTGGAAATACTTATGTAGAAAAAGGCTTCAAAGAATATCCTGCAAAATTATGCAGTAGTGGTTGTAAGGGTGCTCCTGCTTTTGCTGATGAGGTAGCAAAAGGAATTAATAGAAGAGCTACTAATTCAATAGGCTGGGATAATGCTGATGATGATTTATTATTTGTTACAAAACCTAAAGAAAAAGCAGCAGTATTTTTTAAATACGATGCAAGCGATGGAAGCTTTAAATGTGATAAAAGCAAGGTCTTAAGCGGTTGGAAAGCAGAAGATTGCTCTATAATAGGAGAATAAGATGAAAAAAGCTATGAGTATGATGGAAATTATATTTGTAATAGTTATTATTGGTATATTAGCTGGCGTTGCTATTCCTAAATTATTTGCAGGTCGTGATGATGCACAAATATTAAAATTAAAAGAAACACTAGCTTTAATTCGTTCAGGCATAGAACAATATAGGCAAAATAGCCTTTATACAGATGGCACTTCAAAATACCCAGATGGCTTATGCTTAGACGCTACGCGTGATAAAGGCACAACTTGCAATGGCAATATGAAAAATAGCAATAGTTTCTTTGCAGCAGTATTAAAAAACCCCGTAACCTTTGGCACCACAAAAGATACTTGGAATGGTTATACAAATAGTGTTGTAAATGAAACTTTTATTTATTATGCTGATAATAATAAAAATGGCTATGTATTTGAATACGATAAAAATAAAGGAACTTTTAAATGCCTTAATTCGTATCCAGGTGCAAAAGTTTTACCTTGTAAAAAATTAGGCGAGTAAAATGCTAGTAAATAAAAAAGCCTTTACTATGATAGAGCTAATATTTGCGATAGTTATTATCGGGATATTATCGGCTGTAGCTTTACCTAATTTTTTTGATTTAAAATTTAAATCTGATATAGCTAGCTTAAAATCAGAAATTGAAGGTATTAATGGCAAAATTAACGCTCAACTGCTAAAAAATGTAATGGTAGGGAAAGTGTCAAGCTATGATAATCTAGATAATTTAAATTCATCTGGAAAACCAATTGAACCTACTAAAATTTTTACAGCTTTATTTAAAGATGGCTTAGATAGAGGAGATGAGAATAAAGGTTGGCTTTTTTTAGCAAGAACAACAGCTACAAGCAATGTAACATATTCTGCATGGACTGAATTATATAACCCAGCTTATCAAGCAGATAAAGATTTTCAAGATTACTTAGATAAAGAAAAGAAAGATAGTAATCTTATAAAAGATGAGAAAATGGAACTATATAGATACACATTTAATTCTAATATATATTATAAATTTATTTATAGAAGTATAAAATCAGAATTAATATGTGTAGAAGCAGTATGTAATAAATGTAATAGTAAAAGAATTGATTCAATTAATAATATGATTCCTTGTATCAAAAAAGCTTCTTGATGAATTATTATAAAGTAGCGATTTTAGGACATAATTTAGAAACTTTAACCTATGAAAGTGATGAAGAAATTAAACCATTTTCAAAGGTTGAAGTAAAATTACATAATAAAAATTGTCTTGCAATTGTTATTAATAAATGTGAAAAGCCAACTTTTAACACCAAACAAATAATAAGTATTTTCAATGAATTTCTAACTGATAATCAAATGAAATTAGCAGAATTTATGAGTAAATATTACGCTGCTAATATATCTTTATGTCTTGATAGTTTTATACTAAGCAAAAATATATCTAATACTAAAAATAATTTGAATATAGATATAAATTTAAAACTAAATGAAAAACAACTTTTGTGTCTAAATAGCTTACAAAATAATAAAATGAATTTGGTTTTTGGAGATACAGGAAGTGGAAAAACTGAAATATATGCAAAATTAATTCAAGAATGCCTTAATGAAGGAAAACAAGCATTATTTTTAATGCCAGAAATCAGCCTAACTCCACAAATGCAAAAAAGAATGAAAGTATATTTTAAAGATTTATTCATTACTTGGCATAGCAAAATTACTAAGGCTAAAAAACAAAAAGATTTAATAGAATTTGAATTAGGAAATAAGCCTTTAGTAATTGGTGCAAGGTCGGCACTTTTTTTACCTTTTAGCAATTTAGGATTAATTATCGTAGATGAAGAACACGATAATTCGTATAAATCTTCAAAATATCCATGTTATAACGCAAGAGATTTGGCAATTTATCTAGCAAGTATTACAAATGCAAAAATCATTTTAGGCTCTGCAACACCAAGTCTTCAAAGTTTTTATAATCAAAATATAAATAAATTTAGATTAAAAGGCACATATTTTCAAAGCGAAAAAGAAATTCTTTTTGACGATAGTCTTGAGACACCTAGCTCTAATTTACTTGATTTATTAGAAGATAATTTAAATAAAAAAGAGCAAAGTATGATATTTTTGCCAGTGCGTGGTAATTATCGTCAAGTTGTATGCAAGGATTGTAATTCAAGAAAAGTTTGTCCTAATTGCTCTGTGGCAATGAGTTTGCATAATAAAACATATAAATGCCATTATTGTGGTAAAAAAGAGTATTTAAAAAATACCTGTGATAACTGCGGTAGCGAAATATTAGAAAGCAAAATAATAGGAACAGCTCAATTATGCGAAGAATTAAAAAAGGCTTTACCTAATGCAAATATTGCAAAATTAGATAGCGATGAATTAAGCTCGGCAACTAAACTTAAAGAAATACTAGAAGAATTTGAATTAGGAAATATAGATATTTTAGTAGGAACTCAACTAATATCAAAAGGACACGATTATAAAAATGTTACATTTTGTGCTATTTTAGGACTTGATGAATATTTATTCTATCCTGATTATAAAGCTCGTGAAAATACACTTGCCCTTGCTATTCAAGTAGCTGGTCGTGCAGGAAGAGGCAAAAAAGCTAAAGTGTTAATAAATACTCAAAATAAAGATTTTTTTGAAAAATATTTACAAAATTATGATGAATTTTTAGAAGATGAGAAATTTTTTAGAACTAATTATCCACCATTTAAAAGACTATTAAGATTAATTATTGCATCAAAAAATGAAATAGAAGCAAGTAATTTATGTGAAGACTTGGCAAATCATTTAAAAAATAGCAAAGAAAACGATAATGATTATGAAATAATAGGCTATGGAAAATGTGCTATAGAAAAAATTAACAATAATTATAGATATTATATTTTGCTCCGTTCAAATAAAAAAATGTTACTAAGTAACCTAGCCTTACACTACAAACAGTTACAAAAAGTAACAATTGATATAGACCCTATACATTTTTCTTGACAAAACTACTTTTTTATTATCTAAAGCATTTATAATCTTTTTAAAAATTTTAAAGGAGTTAATATGGCATTTTTAGAAGAATACCAAAAATTAGTTGAAGAGCGTGCTGCTCTTAATGTCCCTGCATTGGTTTTAAATGTAGCTCAGACAAAACAATTATGTGAGCTTTTAGAAAACAACGATAAAAATAGCGAAAAATTAAAAGATTTATTAGCTAATCGTGTTGGTGTTGGTGTTGATGATTCTGCGCTTATTAAATGTGATTTCTTAGAAAAAATACTATTTAACAATAGTAAATGCACCTGTATAAATAAATCTGAAGCAATATCAATGCTAAGCACAATGCTTGGAGGTTATAATGTAAGAGTATTACTTAAAGCTTTAGAAAACAATGAAATTGCAGAGCTTGCTGCAAATGCTTTAACTAATATTATTTTCGTTCATGATGGTTTTGATAAAGTTGCTGAATTACATAAAAAAGGAAATAAATTCGCAACCAAAGTTCTAACAAGTTGGGCTAATGCAGAATGGTTTATTAAAAGACCTGAAGTAGCATCTGAAATTGAATGTATATGCTTTAAAGTAAATGGAGAAACAAATACAGATGATTTAAGTCCAGCAAGTGAAGCATTTACTAGAAGTGATATTCCTTTACACGCACAAGCAATGCTAGTTAGAAGACAACCAGGTAGTATTGAAAAAATAGAAGAACTTAAAAAATCTGGCATTCAAGTAGCTTATGTAGGTGATGTTGTAGGAACTGGCTCAAGCCGTAAATCAGCAATAAATTCAGTTCAATGGCACATAGGTGAAGATATAAAAGGAGTTCCAAATAAACGCACAGGTGGTGTGATTTTAGGACAAACTATTGCTCCAATTTTTTTCAATACCGCTCAAGATAGTGGTGCTTTACCAATAGTTTGTGATGTTACAAATCTTGAAATGGGAGATAGATTTGTTGTTGATATTGCAAACGGACAAATTAAAAAAGATGGTAAAGTTGTTTCAACTTTTGAAATAAATCCAAATACTCTTTTAGATGAAGTTCGTGCAGGTGGAAGAATTCCACTAATCGTAGGTCGTGGATTATGTGCTAAAGCTAGAGATGTTTTAGGTATGCCAAAAGAAGAAATATTTAAAAAACCATCTCAACCTGAAGTAAAAGTTAAAGGTTATACATTAGCTCAAAAAATGCTAGGTCGTGCTTGTGGTTTAGAAGGCGTTGTTCCTGGAATGTATATAGAGCCAAAAACTACAACCGTTGGTAGTCAAGATACAACAGGACCAATGACAAGAGATGAGATTAAAGAACTTGCTAGCTTAGGATTTAATGCTGATTTTGTATTACAAAGTTTTTGCCATACAGCAGCATATCCTAAATCAAGCGATGTAACAACACACACAACATTACCACATTTTATGAGTTCAAGAGGTGGGGTTTCACTTAAACCAGGTGATGGGGTAATTCATAGTTGGCTAAATCGTTTTGCTATGCCTGATGAAGTTGGAACTGGAGCTGATTCGCATACAAGATTTCCAATAGGCATTAGTTTTCCTGCAGGTTCAGGACTTGTAGCATTTGCTGCTGTAACAGGTGCTATGCCACTTAATGTGCCTGAGAGTATTTTAGTTCGTTTTAAAGGCGAATTACAACCTGGTGTTACATTAAGGGATTTAGTAAATGCAATTCCTTATGTAGCTATAAAAGAAGGTTATTTAACGGTTGAGAAAAAAGGCAAAAAGAATATTTTTGCTGGTAAAGTTTTAGAAATTGAAGGCTTAGAAAATCTAAAAGTAGAACAAGCATTTGAATTAAGCGACGCAAGTGCTGAAAGAAGCGCAGCTGCATGTTGTGTTAATTTAAGTAAAGAAAGCATAGCTGAATATTTAACTTCTAACATAAGCTTAATTGATGCTATGATTGAAGCTGGATATGAAGATAAAAATACACTTTTAAGAAGAAAAGCTAGAATGCAAGAATGGCTTAATAATCCTACATTATTAAGAGCTGATAAAGACGCTAGTTATGAGCATATTTTTGAAATAGATTTAAATACTATAAAAGAGCCTATCCTAGCTTGTCCAAACGACCCTGATGATGTAGCAACTCTTAGTGAAGTATTAGCAGATAGCAAACGCCCACAAAATATTGATGAAGTATTTGTTGGTTCTTGTATGACAAATATAGGACATTATAGAGCTTTAGGAGAAGTTATTAAAGGTAAAGGTATGCTTAAAACTCGTCTATGGGTAGCACCTCCAACAAAAATGGATAAAGCTCAACTAACAAAAGAAGGATATTATTCAATTTATGGTGCAGCAGGTGCTAGAATTGAAGTTCCAGGATGTAGCTTATGCATGGGTAACCAAGCTCGTGTAAATGATGGAGCTGTTGTATTTAGTACAAGCACAAGAAACTTTGATAACAGAATGGGTATAGGCGCTCAAGTTTATTTAGGTAGTGCTGAATTAGCTGCTGTTTGTGCTTTACTTGGTCGCTTACCAAACCCAAGTGAATATTTAGAATTAGTAAATGATAAAATAAGCGATAGCAAAAAAGCTAATATCTACAAATATCTAAACTTCAATGAAATTGAAAACTTTAAAGTAGATTAATAATCTAGGGCATTTTGCCCTAGAACAATTTATTAATAAACTTTTATAATAATTAAGCTAAATCAATAAAACAAACAAAAAAGACAAATATAATCTCATTTAAAAATATTATGAAAGGATTTTTATGGAAAGTTTATATCCATTTGCACTTATTATTCACATTTTTTGTGCGATTATTTTTGTTGGTTATTTGTTTTTTGATGTTGTTATCTTTAGTCGTGCTAAGAAAAATCTAAGCCAAGAATTAGCACAACAAATTCAAGAAAGCATAACTAAAAGAGCTATTAAAATTATGCCAATTTGTGTGGTATTGTTAATACTTACAGGCGGTATGATGATGAGTAGATGGGTTGGTAGCGAGATTGGCTTTTTTGACACTACATTTCAGAAAATTTTTATGCTAAAAGTTGCTTTTGCAAGCTTAATTTTTATAATGGTAGCTATTAGTTTAATTTTCAAATTCGTAATCAAAAAACCAAATCCTTTAAACAAAATAATACACCCACTAGCATTAACTCTAGCTATTCTTATTGTGCTTTGTGCTAAGTTAATGTTTTATGTATAAATTAGTAATATCTTTAATATTTTTTAATATAGCTTTATGTTTATACTTTGCTAGTTTAGATGCTTTTTATAGTATCCAACTAGCATTTTATGCTAATTTAATAATTCCATTTCTAAGCTATTTAAGTCTTAAAAAATCATTACCTAAATTCCAAATTGCTAATACACCTAGATTTTTTATACAAAATACAAACCCTATTTATATACCAAAAAAAGGAATTAAAGAGAATTTTAAAGCAATTAAACATTATAAAATATTTATAAATATATATAAGTTTTTAGCCTATGTTTTTTTTATAATACTCGTATTAATATTAATTAATAATAAGCTTTTTAATATAATTGCTTTTTTTGTAAGTTCTTTTGTAATAATTTTAAACTTATTATTAGTAAGGATATTTAAATGATAAAAACAATCAACTCTTTAAGAGCATTATTATTTGCATCTTTGCTATTGTTTGTAGGAAATTCTTTTTTACTAAGCTCAAATTCTATACTGCTAAAAAATCTTGGATATGATGAATTTTATGTAGGATTAGTAAGTTCAAGCATATATTTTGGTGCATTAATTAGCACATTTTTTTCTCATAGTCTAATTCAAAAAGTAGGACATATTAGAAGTTTTGGTTTTTTTACTTCATTATTTGCTATAGCTGCAATTTTGCATATATTTACAAAAGAAATATATTTTTGGGCTATTTTAAGATTTACAATAGGATTTTCATACTATACATTATTAGTAATTATTGAATCTTGGATAAATCAAAAATCAAAAAACGAAATTCGCTCACGAATGCTCTCAATTTATGAAATAGTATTTTACTCTGGTTTTGCCATAGGAGTATTATTGTTATATTTTGAACCAGATTACAATAATGTATTTATAATAGCTGTTATAGTGATTTTATTATGTTCGTTACCGCTTAATTTGTTAAAAATCAAACAACCTATCCTTAAAGAAAGGCGTAAAATCAGTATCCCAAATATTTTTAATGTATCAAAATTAGCATTTATATCAGCATTTATTGGTGGCTTTTTAATGAATGGATTTTTTTCTATGTCTCAGACATATTTTCTAGCATTAAATTATAATATTCAAGATATATCTTTGCTAATTTTTACAGCAATGTTAGGCGGATTTATAGCACAATTATTTATAGGTAAATTTTCTGATACTTATGGTAGAAAAATAGCGATTTTATCTTGCGTAATACTTGCGTTTTTTGCTAGTTTAGGGCTATATTTTTTAGCAAGTAACAAAATTGCTATATTTATTTTATGCTTTTTCCTTGGAATGGGGCTTTTTTGCGTATATGCTTTAGCACTTGCAAGGGCTAGTGATAGAGCAAAAGAAAGCTCGCAAATGCTTGAAATCGGAAGAACGCTAATGTTTGCTTATGTATCAAGCTCTGTTTTATCTCCTATAATTTTAGGCTTTATGATAAGTAATTTTGGAGCTAATGCTTATATTTTAGTTTATATAGTTTTATTGTTTTTCTTAGCTATTTTTACTCTTACCCAACCAAAAATTGACGCTGTAAATAGAATAGAATTTGAGCAAAAACCAAGTCAATTTGTGCATTTAGGCAACGATGAATAATATAAATACGACTTTAAATTCTTTAGTAAATAGTGATTTAGGGCTAAAGCAACAAGGGAATTTAAAACCCAATGTAAAAGATACAAAAGATATTAAAGAACCCTTAAAAGAAGGTAGTTCATTAATAAACGAAGCCTTAAGCGAAGATGAAACACTAGAACTAGGTCTTAAAAAAATCGTAAATAAATTACTTGATGGAATAAAATCAAGTAAAGATTTAAACCAACTAGGCGAAAATGCAAAAAACATAAATATTTCAAAAAATATCGCTCAAGATATTAAAGAATTAAAAGCAATTTTAAGCAAGGATAAGGATTTAGAAGTATTTGTAAATAAACTTGATAATTTATTAAATACCAAAATGCAAGATTCAAAAGCCTTATTTCAAGCTTTAAATAATTCAGGGGTATTTTTAGAGAGCAAACTAAGGGCTAATCTAAACGAACAAGCCTTACCACAAAGCTTTTTTAGGCTTATTTCATTTATGAAAAATATTAAAACAAGTGATTTAAAAAGTGAGATTTTTAAACTCGGTCAAGAGCAAATGAGTGCCGAAAAATCCCTTGAAAAATTAGAAAATTTTATAAATCAAAAATTAGAAAATAAATCAACCACTACCCCTGTTATAAAAACTTTAGAATTATTAAAAAACGCTAGAGCGTATTTGCAAAAAAATACCGAACCACTAAAACTAATTGAAGTAGCAAATAAATTAGAAGATAAAATTAATAAAGAAATAAAAAACCTAATAAATATTGAAGTTAAAAACGATAAAGTAAAAAGTATATTACCAAAATTAGCAAGTTTAAAAGCTGATATTCAAAACATAAAAAATCTAGCAAAAGAAATCATAAACAACCCATCAAATGTGCAAAATAATTATAAAATTTCAAATAATGAGAATAATATTTTAAGCAAACTTGAAAATATTAAAGAAATTCTAAAAAATAATAATGATATTTATACTAAAGATACTAATAAAATTGAAATAAAAACAACAAAAGAATTTGAAAATAAGGAAAATCAAAAAATCAATAATTTAAATTCTAAAACCACAGATGATAAAATAAAAGCTACTGAAAAACCTATAGAAAAATCAAGTGAAGATATAAAAAGTGATTTAAAAGCTTTACAAGATATAACAAAATCTCAAGATATTAAACAAGAATTAAAGTTGTTAAACAATCCAGAAATCAAACAAGCAATCAATCAAAACAATACAATAAGTTCTATTTTAAATAGCGAGAATTTGAGTTTGCAAAATAAAATTGAAAGTTTGACAAAATTACTAAGTGCTAATTTAAAAAATGAAGAAAGTTTTAAAAATTATATAAATACTCAAGAAATAAAAAGCCTAAAAACTCACTTAAATCAAGCCAAAAAAGATATAAATCAGGTTGTAACTAGAACTGCAGAACATATAAACAACTCCATTTCAAACGATGCTAAATCAATACTGCTTCAAACTTCAAAAGTAGCTTTAGCAAAAGATAATAAAGTAGCCTATGATATGAGCCAAAAACTATTAAATCAAATAGAATTAAACCAAATAATATCAGTTGCAAATAATGAAGTAAATACATATTTACCCTACTCTTTAGATGATTTAGATGAATCAAATATCAGTTTTAAAAGTGATAGCGAAGATAAATTTTACGCACAAATTAAGCTGAAATTTAAAAGACTTGGAGCTATTAATATTATGCTTGGTTTAAATCAAGATAAATATTTAGATATTAATATGATGATAGAAAATGATAATTTTAGAGAAATCTTAATCAATCACGCAAGGGGTTTTAAAAAAGATTTAAGAAAAGCTGGTTTAATTACTTCTAATTTCTTTATTAGTAAATTAAGAGAGAGCAAATACGAAGATGAATATACATTAGACTTAGGATTTAATAAAAAAGTATGAGTAAGATAAGAAAAGCCCTAGCCTTAGGCTATAACAAGGACAAAAATAATGCTCCAAAAGTAATGGCAACAGGTAGC
Source organism: Campylobacter sp. RM9333 (assembly GCF_020137705.1). Classification (NCBI taxonomy): domain Bacteria; kingdom Pseudomonadati; phylum Campylobacterota; class Epsilonproteobacteria; order Campylobacterales; family Campylobacteraceae; genus Campylobacter; species Campylobacter sp. RM9333. The sequence goes on along the minus strand of NZ_JACGAY010000021.1, from coordinate 579 downwards.
GGAGAAATTGCCGAAAGAATTATAAAATTAGCTAACGAGCATAATATTCCTATTAAAGAAGATGAAGAATTATGTGAAGTATTAAGCAAATTAGAATTAGGAGAAGAAATTCCACCTGCAATGTATAAGGCTGTTGCAGAAGTATTTTCATTCATTTATAGAATGTCAAAAGAAATGAAATGATTATTTTTTTTAAATATTTAGAATAATATTCAAATTAATAAATATCAAGCTTTTAAAATTATTCCATTAACTTATTTTCATATTTTAATATTATAATTTTTATATAACTTAAAAAATTAAGTTTTATTTAAACTAAAAGGAGAATTTATGGAAAAGTTATCTCGTAGAAGCTTTTTAAAAGGTGCAGCAGGAGTAGCAGCTAGTGCGTCAAGTTTAGGTGCTGTTGATTTTGTAGCAGGTGATCCAATAGGTGCAGTAGATGGATTTAGTGCTACGCACTTTGGAGCTTTTTATCCTATTGTTAAAAATAATAAATTAGAAAGCATAATACCATTTGAAAAAGATGAGTGTCCTACAACATTATTACAAGGAGTTTTATCTAGAACCTATGCTCCA
>NZ_JACGAY010000020.1:0-40621 GCF_020137705.1 Campylobacter sp. RM9333 | reverse complement strand
GTGTTATAAAGGCAATTATGTTGTAGAGTGTGAAGAAACACCACTAAATAATTTTTGGCAAGATTTTTTTAGATACAAAGATATAAAAATAAAGCCAAAAATTGTAGATGCTAAGCCTTACGCAAGCCAAGAAGTAAAGGACACTCTTAAATACTGCTGGGATTTAGGGCTTGATAGGAGAGTTTCAAAAACTGTAGAGCCAAATTATGGGGTTTATTCTTTTTTTGAAGTTGATAAAAATGGAGAGCTCTATTTTGCAAGTAAAATTAAGGGTAAAAAATACATAGAAAAACACAAAAATATAACTATAAGTGATGTAATTTTAAATGATAAAAATTACTTAGCCTTATCAGGAGAATTTGGAAATATATTGTTTATAGAAAAAGATTTTTGCAATCACCCTATGAAAAATAAGGATTTATTAAAGCTTTTAAAAAAATCTAATAAAATGAAAATGTCATATCGTTTTTACGAACATACAAAAAATGTTTTTGCGATAAACTATAGAGAAAGAGATTATATTCTAAGTTATATTATATACAATAATACAGGCTATAGCATAAATCTCAATAGTATTTTTGCTATGACTTCTGATGAATATTATGCTTATTATAAAAACTGCTCTTTTCATAAAACCAAAATAGAATATTTAGATTGTGAAACAAATTTAAAAAAGGAGAAAATTTGAGCGAATATTTAACTTCTAGTAATTTTACGCCTTTATTTTATTTAAAAGATAAAAACGCTTATATTACTAGCTTAGTTCATTGTAGTGCTTTGTTTATTTGCTTTTGTGTTTTTATGTATATTGGTAATTTTTCTATGAAAGTTTCTAGTATTAATTTATTTATTATTGCTGCATATTTTGATGAGCGATATTTGTATTAAAAAGCCTAATATTATATATTTTCATAAGGATTTTATTTATTTTATTAATCATAGTTGTAGGCAAAGAGATGAGCTTAATGAAGAAGAAAAAACAATATATTTAAAAAATGCTAAAATCTATAAAACCTGCCTTAATATTCAAAGCAAACAACAATTATATAAATTAAATAATTTTTTGAGTATATTTTATATTTTTATGAGTGTTTGTAATTTTATACTTTTAGTATTTTTTAAAAATATTTATAAAATTTTTACTTTAAATAATCAAAGATTTTATGATACTTTACTAATAGAAGATGATGAGAATATTATTTGTATTTATACGGATAAATCTAATTATTCGCTTTTGTATGAATATTTTTTAAATAATTTTAATATTGATATAACAAAGCTTGATGTTAAAATCAAGCCCTTTTTCTTTCATTCGCACTTGGTTTATAAATACACTTAAAATAAGCAAATTAATCACAATAGCTTTTATATTAATTAGAATTTGATTTGTTTAATTTATAAAAATTAATATCATTTATTTTCACACATTTTATTATATTTTTATCTACTAATTCATCTAACATTTTTATATCTTTTTCATCAATTTCTTGTGAGCTTAATGGTCTTAAACTAATAGTTTTAAGCAAATCATCATATTTATTTATGTTAGTATTTCTACTCATAATATTAACTTTTATATTAGTTATCAAACTAGCCAATTTACTTAATTTCTCAAAACTTGCAGCCTTTACATTATAATCACTCGGTCTATCAATAGTTCCTAAATCAAGTCTAGCTGCTTTAATATCCTTTAAAATATCATTTAAAGCAATAAAATCCTTTTCATCATCATTAATACCATCTAAAACCAAGCATTCTAAAATCAACTCACCTTTATAAATTTGACTAAATTCTTTTATACCTTGAACTATTTTATTTATATCTATATTCGTTCTATCAATTTTGCGAAATACCTTAGGATTTACACTATCAATGCTTAGTTTAACGCTATCAAGATTTAATAATGCCTTTTGAATATTTTTATCAAAAATTGTGCTTGCATTACTCAAAATTAATGATTTTGCATTCTTTTTAACTTCATTTATTTTTATAATCAATTCATCTAAATATGGATATAAAGTAGGTTCGCCATTTGCACTAATGCTTATATAATCGCAATCTTTATGTATTTTCAAAGCTTCTTTTAGCTCATTTATTATATATTCAACACTTAAATTTGATTTATTTTCATATTTTAATTTAGCTTTTCCAAGCTCACAATATAAACAATCAAAATTACAACATTTCTCATTAGGACTTAAATCTATACCCAAAGATTTTTTAAATCTTCTTGAATTAACTGGGCCAAAAATTACTTTCATAAAAATACCTTTAATATTAATTACTATTGAGATTTTAGCACTAAATACTAATGGAATTTAACTTAATCAAGCGTTTATGCTTGATTAAAATTTTTGTTTAGATTTGTTTATACAACGATATATGCTTGATTCTGAAAGATTTAAAAGATTAGCTATTTCTGTAATTGAGCCTTTTATATTAAAAATACCTTTTTCATAGATTTTATCTACTATTATTTGTCTTTGTTTTGGTTTTAGATTAGTATTTTTTAGCTCATTTACGCTAAGCCCTGTTAATTCTTGAATTAGCTCATTTAAATCAAGGCTCAAAACTTCTTCATAAGCAGCTTCTTCTACAGGTATATCACTACCTAATAATTGTGCTGCTATATTTTCCATTCTACTTTTATCGTAGTTTATACATAGCATTCCACTTAATTTATTGCCTTCTTTGATAAAAAATGTGCTACCTCTTATATTTTTTCCACCTGCACTTGCTTTATAATTGCTTAAAAAATCTCTTTCTTCATAAATCTTTTTATTAACAAGCTCAAGTGCAAATCCTGTAATAGGAGAATTAATACTTCTTCCGCTTATGTGATTATTAGCAATTTCTGCAATACTCATTCCATCATCATTTATATCGTGCAAAACTATTTCATAATCCTTGCCTAAAGCTTGTGCTAAAAAATGCACTAATTTTATATATTCTGTTCTTGTTTGTTGATTCATAAAGCCCTCGGTAAATGTTTTGTAAATTATAGTTGCGTAAAGTAATTATAAGCCCTATTTTAGGGCTTATTTTATAATAATTCATCTCCTGTTTTAATAAATTCAGCCATTTCAGCGTCTGGCACCATACTTCCACCTGTTGCCCATATTAGATGAATTGCGTTTTTGTGTTCAGTTTTAAGCTCATTAGAAATCATTAAGCCTTTAACCCCAGCTAAAGCCGAAGGCTCAAGTTTAATACCTTCGCTAGATGCAAGTAAGCTTAAATATCTATACATATTCTCATCACTTACCGTAAAGCTTCCATCAATTACACGCTCAAGCACTTTGCCTACAAGCCCACTCGCACGACCAACAGCAAGCCCATCAGCAGCCGTAATATTATCAAGCCCAATATCAGCTACACTTATTTCATTATGTTTTCCGGTAGCAAGTCCAAGTATCATACAAGGACTATGCGTTGGCTCAGCAAAAAAGCATTTTACACAATCGCCAAATTCAGCCTTAAGCCCATAAGCAACCCCGCCAGGACCACCACCAACACCGCAAGGAAGATAAACATAAAGCGGTCTATCTTTGCTGATATTAATATCTAATGCTTGCAATTGTCCTTTTAATCTCTTTGCAGCAACGCTATATCCTAAAAATAAATTATGCGAGTTTTCATCATCTATAAAATAACAATATGGATTATTTTCAGCACTCTTTCTTCCTTGCTCTACTGCGACGCCGTAATCATCTTCATAAGTAATCACGCTGCATCCGTGCTCTCTTAGCATTTTTTTCTTCCATTCTTTAGCACAATCACTCATATGAACTTCTACTTTAAAGCCAAGTTTTGCACTCATAATTCCTATTGAAAGACCAAGATTACCGGTTGAGCCAACTGCTATTTTATATTTACTTAAAAATTCTTTATATTTTGGCTCGGCAAGTTTTGAATAATCATCTTGAATGCTTAGCATATTATTTTCTATTAATAAATCTTCTGCGTGTTTTAATACTTCATATATTCCACCACGAGCCTTAATAGAGCCTGATATTGGTAAATGTGAATCAAGTTTTATATAAACATCGCCTTGAATACTAGCACCACTTAATTTTTCTAACTCTTTTTTATAATTATTCACACAAGCTAATGGGCTTTCTATAATACCATTAGTAATATTTGTAGCAGGAAAAATTATCTTAAGTAAAGGTGCAAAACGATTAAGCCTAGCCCTTGCATCATCAATTCTATCAAGCTTAATAGCACCTTTGTTTAATTCATTTAATACATCATTGCTTAGATTTGTATTAATCCAACTTGTTTCTTTCATTGCTTTTAGATTTTCAATTAACATTTTTACTCCTTATAAAATTATTGATAAAACATAGCTTAAGATTAAACCACTTATACTTGCTACTAAAGTCGCACTTGTAAAATATTTAAACATAGCTTTTACACTCATTCCTAAGCTTTCTTTTACTAGCCAAAATAAGCTATCAGTTACGATAGTAAAACCTATAGCACCACTTCCTATTGCAAGGCATAAAACTTCTTTACTAACATTACTATCCATTTGCAAGACAATTCCTGCTGCACTAATCATAGCAACCGTTGCACTTCCAACACTAGCATGTAAAATAATAGCAATTAACCAAGCTAAAAACACAGGATTTAAACTCAAACTTCCTAAAGTCTGCTTTAATGCTTCGCCAATGCCTGAAGCAATTAATATCTCATTAAAAGCTCCACCTGCTCCTATGATTAATAAAATTGAAGCAATTTGCGTAAATGAATTAGAACTAAATTCCATTAAATTTTGCATAGAATAGCCTTGCTTTAAACCTAAAGTATAGTATGCTACAAAAACACTTATTAATAATGCGATAATAGGATTTCCAATGAATGCAAATACTGCATTATCTTTAAATACTAAAGTCTTAAGCAACATTAAAACTAAAGGCAAAAGTATTGTAAAATAAGTAATTGCTGTGCTTGGCATAGAGTTATAAGTAGAACTTGTATTATCAAAAACACTCATCTCATTATCTTTTGAAAAATCAAAGAATTTCAAAAACAAAACCCCACCTATAAAAGCACATATCATACCCACAACTATACTCATCCAAATTACTTGACCTATATCAGCACCTAAAGTAGCTACTATGCTAGTAGCTGCTGGGTGTGGTGGCACCATACAATGAACTGCCATTAGCGAAGTTGCTAATGCTATGCCTATTTTTATTCTGCTAACACCTATTTCTTTAGCTACAACTAAAACTAAAGGCACTAATAAGACAAATCCAACCTCAACAAATACAGGAATACCAGCAATAAATCCAACCAACATCATAACAATATCAGCTCTTTTTTTACCAAGTAGATTTAGTAATGATAGGGCTATTTTTTGCGCTCCGCCACTAACTTCTAGCATTTTTCCTAAGATACTTCCACAACCAATAATAACAGCTAAAAATCCTAGCGTCCCACCTACTCCATTTTCAATAATAGAACCGATTTTTGTTAAATCAACACCAGTTATAAGTGCGACAAAAATACTTGCTAAGCTTAATGATAAAAAAGCGTGGATTTTAAGTTTTGTAATACAAAACACAACTAAAGCAATAGAAGCTATTAAGACCGAAATTAAAGCAAAATTGCTCATATTTTCTCCTTTATTTAAAAATCATCATTTGATTATACCCCCCCCATCTTTAAAATTTTCTTAAAATAATAATTTTTTTGATTTTTTTTAATAAATTTTCTTAATTTTTCTTACTTTTTCATAAAATATTACAAAAAGTAACAAATTTTTATTAATTTTAGAAAAAATAATAATAAAATTTTATTATTTTTATATAATGAAAATAAGTTAATTTTAAAAAAAGGAGAAATTATGAGATTTAGGTGGCTTATAGCCTTTGTATTTTTCCTAATAGGCTTAATCGCTTATATGGATAGGGCAAATATTTCTGTCGTTGCTAGTTTTATGATGCAAGAATTTAATATAGATAAAACTCAATTTGGCTTATTAAATTCTGCATTTTTTATAGCTTATGCCGCAGCTCAAATTCCAAGTGGTATTTTAATTCAAAAATTTGGCAATAAATTTATGACTATTTTTGCATTAATTTTATGGTCAATTTTTACTATTTTAACGCCACTTGCAGGAACATTTATGCTACTTTTAGTAGTTAGATTTTTATTTGGTTTAGGAGAAGCTCCTATATATCCTAGCAATGCAGCATTTAATAATAACTGGTTTGGTAAAAAAGAAAAAGCAAGAGCAGCTTCATTTTTACTAGCAGGTTCATACTTTGGGCCAGTAATTGCTCCATTTATATCTGTTTGGCTTGTCAATAATTATGGTTGGCATAGTGTATTTTATGTATTTGGTGCGATTGGAATTTTAATCGCCTTGATTTATTATTTTATAAGTTCATCAAGACCTGAAGATAATAAATTTATTAGTAAAGACGAACTTTTATATATTCAAAGTGAAAGATTTGTAGATAGTATTAAAAAAACTCCTTGGAAAGCATTCTTAAAAAATAAAGAATTTTATGCACTTGGAATTGCATACTTTTTTTGTGTTTATATGACAGGTATGTTTATGACTTGGCTTCCTACATTCTTACTAGAAGCTAAAGGGCTTGATTTAAAAGCTATGGGATTTTACGCTGGAGCTCCTTGGCTTGCTATTTGTATATTTGTTGCACTTGGTGGTGGATTAAGCGATAAGATTTTAAAAATTACAAATAGTTTTAAAAAAGCTAGAACTTATTTAGCAGTTGCTGGATTTTTAATATTTGATATATGCTTATTTTTAGTTGTATATGTTGAAAATACAATGCTTAGTATTTTATTTTTAAGTCTTGGTTTTGGGTTTTTAGGACTTCCTGTTGTTGTATCTTGGGCTGTTGCAGCTGATAAAGGTAGAAGTCAAGCAGCAGCAGTTAGCTCTTGGATGAATTTATGGGGAAATGTAGGTTCAGCGTTTTCGCCTATTTTAGTTGGCTGGATGGCACAAAAATATGGATGGAATATAGCTATATTATTTAATATAATTCCTGTAACACTTGCTATGATAGCTTATTTATTTGTCAAACCTGACAATGCTTTAGAAAGTAATTAATTTTAATAAAAGGAGAAAAAATGTTTATTTTAAACAAAAGAGTTAGTAAAGTTTCAGATGAAATTCTTAATCTTTATAAAGAGGTTTGCCCTTCAACTATAGGACATATGCAAGATTGTGGTTTTATTAGAAATTTAAAGCCACTTCATAGTGGAAAAAAATTAGTAGGAACTGCTATAACCGTTAGAATACCACACCTTGATTCTACTGCTGTTCATAAAGTATTTGATATTGTAAATGAAGGTGATATTGTAGTAATTGATACCAATAAAGATTATGAAAGAGCACCTTTTGGAGAATTAGTTTGCTATATGGCAAGACACAAAAAAGTTGGTGGGGTAATCATTGATGGTTGTGTAACTGATTTGAATGCTATTAAAAATCTTGGCGTTAATGTTTGGTATAGAAATGTTAGTGCTTTAACAACTAGAATTAAAGGAATTGAAGGCTCAATTAATGTTCCTATTGCTATTGATAATGTTGTTATAAATCCAGGAGATTTGATAGTGGCTGATGATGATGGAATACTAGTTTTAAATCCAGATATTGATAATGTTGAAGAACTTGGCAAAAGAGCAATAAATGTTCAAATCGGAGAAATTGAAACAAAAGCAAAAATAGATAAAGGCATTCCACTTAGCGAAATTTTAGGTGCAAACAAATATTTTGAGGGTTTATGATGAATAAATTAAAAATTGCTTTAGCTCAAATAAAAACTGATAGAAATTATAAAATTAACCTTGAAAAAATTATTGATTTTATGCAAAAGGCAAAATCTTTTGGTGCTGAGCTTGTGGTGTTTCCAGAAACTTCACAGGCTTTTGTGCCTAGTAATGAAGGGATTAATTTTAATACCATTGCTCAAAATATTGATGAAGAATTTGTAACAAGCATTATTAATAAAAGTAAAGAGTTAAATATCGCAGTTGTTTTTGGTTTTTATGAAAAAGATAATGAAAAAACTAAAAATAGTGTAATTTTTGCTGATTGTGGCAAAATAATCCATAAATACTCAAAAACTCACCTTTACGATGCTTTTAGCTATGATGAAAGTAAAGATATAAATGCAAGTAATGAAAAAATAAAAGCCTTTGATACAAAATGGGGCAAAATGGGGATAATGGTGTGTTATGAACTTCGTTTCCCTGAAATTGCTAGAACTTTAGCACTTGATGGTGCAAGGCTTGTATTAGTTCCTACTGCTTGGGTAGATGGCAAACATAAAGATGAACATTTTATGCTACTTACTAAAACAAGAGCTTTAGAAAACACAATATATTTATGTGCTAGTAATCAAACAGGTAATATCTACACAGGTCGCTCGTGCCTAATAAATCCACTTGGACTTGAAGAAATAAAACTTGGCGTTGATGAAGGTATTCAAATATTTGAAATTGATTTTAATAAAATTGATGAAGCTAGAAAAGCCTTGCCTTGTATATCTCAAAGAAAGCCTAATTTATATAGCCTATAAACTAAATTTCGTATGCCTTAAACATACGAAATTTATAATAACTCAATTAATTGTATTTCATCACTAGCAAGTGTTTTTAAATCATTTGTAAAACCGCTTTTGCTAAATAAAATATATTTTTTAATAGGTAAATTACTATCTATTTTAGTAGCTTTTGCTTTTAAATCTTCTAAAACATTAGTTCCTACTGCTTTATTTTTATATTTACATTCAGCAACTATTAAATAATCTTTAGCGACCCCAACCGCATCAATTTCTGTATTTTTATCCCACCATCTACCACATTTTAAAAGGTCTTTATGTGTGTTTAAAAGATAATTAATCGCTAAATCTTCATACACCCTACTTATAAATTCCATAAAACTTGTCTTAATTATATTAATTACATAATCTGTATTATCAAGTTCAAGTTGAGATTTATAAGGAAATATATATGCAAAATAAAATCTTAAAAAGTTATCTTTTATAAAATATAAACTTTTTTTTGATTTTTCTGGATTTTGTTCGGTTATAGGAATAATTTTATAAATAATATCAAGCTCAATTAATTTATCTATAAAAGATGTTATATTATTTGGACTTTTACCTAATTTACTAGCAATATTTCCAATCTTGTGTTCTCCACTAGCAATAATTTTTAAAATTGAAAAATAAGTTATAGGTTCATTGATTTCATTTTGTAATACAAAACTAGCTTCATTATATAAATATGAATTTGGATTTAAAATATTTCCTTTAATATTTTCATAAATATCCCCTTTATCATTTATAAGCTCAAGATATTTTGGGATACTATAAAACACACTATATATTTCTATAAGTTCATTTTTAGTTTTATTAGGAAAAAAATCTTTTAAATACTTAAACTCAAGTGCTTCAAGCTTAATAGCACTAGTTCTTCTACCATATAAAGGAGAATTGTATGATAATGTATATTCATACATCATAGAAATAATTGAGCCACATAAAATCAAATGAATATTTTTATTCTTAAATATCTCATCACAAATATACTGAAATTGCGATGGAATAGAATTATCAAGCTTTGCAAGATATTGAAACTCATCAATTACTATTATTATTTTTTCATCTATTTTATTTGCTACATATAAAAATAAAGTTTTAATATCATTTATTTGAATTTGTTTTAATAAATCATCATTATAAAAATTAGCTAATTCATCTTTCATTCTATTAATTGTAATGTTAATATTTTCAAGGCTTGATAAAAAATAAAAAGCTTTTTTATCTTTTATATATTCTTTAATAAGTCTAGTTTTTCCAACCCTACGCCTACCATAAAGAATAGTGAAAGTAAAACCAATTTTATTAAATTCATCGTTTAAAGTTTTTAAATGTTTTTCTCTATTAACAAACATATTTAACCTTTATCGTTTTTAAATTATTATAATCTAAAAACGATAAATTTTAATTTATTCAAAACTTTTTATGTTTTCTAAATCTAAGACTTGTTTTTTAATTTTTTCTGAAAGATTTTTATCATTTACATTTGCATTAAATTTCTCAAGTAATTCATCTAAACTTAAAGCATTATCTGGATTACCTTTATTAATTTTTACTTCTTTAATAATAGTGCTTCCATTATTAAGCGTTGCTTTAAATTTACCACAAAAATACTTTGGAAATCCACCTGAAATATATTTTTCATATTTAATTTTTTTAGCAAAATTAACAATCTCTTCACGATTTAATTCATTATAAGAATTTAAATTCACTTTACCATCTATAAACATATAACTTATTAAATACGCAAATGAAAATTTTGCTTCATAATCTGTTTTTGGATTGTGTTTTTTATCTATAGGGTCGCATATAAAAGAAATAGGAACGCTATCTACATAGCATAAAATCTCCTTTATATCATCAGGCTTTAAACCATCATTTCTAAGTTCTTTAGCACAATCAATAAGCCCGTGTGCGAAATGACAACTTGGATATGGCTTAATTGATACTTCTTTTACCATATAATCTTTTCCTAAATTTTTATCAAGCCTTGTCTTATCGCATTCATCTTCTATACCAAATGCTCTAAAGATATTATCACGACCTTCAAAAATACTAACAGGAGCAAAAAGACCAGCTTTTGCATATTCACAAGCTCTAATTCCATTTAAAACCGCACTTGCTATATGAAGTATTTTAGAATTGCTTCCATTACTTAAAAACTCATTTATCCCACCTGCAAAACTAGCAGCAAAACCTAAAGCATTGATTGTTTGCGAAACATTTAAATCATTGATAACACAAGCTGCAGCACTTGCTCCAAAAACTCCAGCAATAGCACTTGTATGAAAACCATTTTTATGAAATGTCCCATTACTAGCAACCCCAATTCTTCCTGCAACTTCCCAACCCATAATAAAAGCTTTTAATATTTTTTTACCATCGTTTGTTTTAGAAAATCCATAACTAAGACAAAGCGGGGTTAAAATAGCACTTGCGTGAAGTATAGCTTCTGTTAGAGTATCATCAAAATCAAGTATATGAGAACTCATAGCATTTATCATAGCAGCATTAAGTGGGGTAGCCTTAAATTCACTACCCCAAATGCTTGTATTAGCATTCTCTTCTTTAAATGCCTTAATGGTTTTTAAAATAGCGTCATTTTTGCTACCCGCAAGAGCAACTCCAATGGTATCTAACATCAATTCTTTTGCTCTAGTTTTTACATCAGCTGGTATATCTTCATAACTTTTATTTACTACAAATTCAGCTAATTTTTCACTATAAAGCATAATTAATCCTTTAAAATCTCTGCGTTTTTAATTTTTTCTAAAAACTCATCAACTAATTTTGGTGCATATCCAACATAAGTAGTAGCATCAAGTAAAGCATCTATTGATTTTTCATCTAAAACTTCTCTTACTCTGCTATCTGCTAATAAAACTTCTTTAAATGTTTTATTATTTTCAATTCCAATCATAGCATTTTCATATACAATCTCATGAGCGTGTTGTTTTCCAAAATGCTCACTTAATGCAAACATAACCCTTTCGGCTAAAACAAAACCTTTTAAAGTATTAAGGTTATTTAACATTGAATCTTTTTTAACTTCTAATCCGCCTAAAGCTGTTTTCATATTATCAAGAACACAAGAAAGCATTAAAAAGATTTCAGGAAGTAATTTCCATTCCATTTTCCATACTTGTCCATCTCTTTCGTGTTCGTGTCTTTCAATATCGCTTAAAATTGCAATATTTGCTTTTAAAGTATTACTAACTGTTACAGCATTTTCGCTTATTGCTGGATTTCTTTTATGTGGCATTGTAGAGCTTCCTACTTGACCTTTGCCAAATGGTTCAGCCACTTCATTTACTTCATTATGAGATAAAATCAAAATCTGATGAGCTATTTTATTAAATGTAGCATTTATATTAGCTAATACATATCCAAGCTCAATAAATCTATCTCTTGCTGGTTGCCAAGAAATATAAGGAACTTTTAATCCTAAACTCTTTATTGTTAGTTTTTCAACTTCATTATGTTTATCACTTAAACTAGCTTTAGTGCCAACTGCACCAACTATAAGACCTACATAAAGTCTTTCTTCGCATTCAAGTATTCTTTCATAATGTCTATTAAGCTCATCAAGCCAAATAGCAACTTTATGTCCAAAAGTAATAGGAAGAGCTTGAAGCGCTAAAGTTCTTCCCATCATAGCTGTATTTTTATGCTCTACTGCTAGTTTTTTTAAAGATTTTGCTATGATTTTTAAATCATCTTTTATAAGCTTTAAAGCTTCTTTAAATTGTAAAACAAACCCAGTATCCATAATATCTTGAGTAGTTACCCCAAAATGAACAAATTCTCCATATCCATTCTCGCAAGCTTTTTCTAAGCCCCTAACGGTTGGAACTAACGGATGTTTTGTCTTTTTATATTCATTAAATATAAAATCCATATCCATATATTTATAAAATGATTTTTTAGCTATTTCTGTAGCTGCAGCTTCTGGGATAATGCCAAGCTTTGCTTGAGCTTTTGCAAGTGCAGCTTCAACATCAAGCCATTTTTGAATTCTATTTTCTTCACAAAAAATATCACGCATAGCTTTTGTGCTCCAAGAATCACCTAATAATCTCATATCAAATACACTAATACCTGTCATAATTTCTCCTTTTATTTAATTTTGTTAAATGCTTGTTCTAAATCAGCTATTAAATCACTAGCGTCTTCTAAACCTATATGAAATCTCACAAAAACCCTATTACTATCAACTTTAGTAGCAGTTCTTGGTGGCATAGTAACCGTTGCAAGACTTTCATATCCACCCCAACTAGCACCTATTGAAAAATATTCTAAATCATCTACGAATTTAATAGCTTGTTCTTTGCTAATTCCTGAATTAAATTCTATAGTTACCATACCATTAGTTCCTATGAAATCTCTTTTAAATATTTCATTGTTTGGATGGGTTGGTAATTTTGGATAAAAAATATTTTTAATTTCTTTTCTTGTTTGTAAAAACTCAACAACCTTATCTGCATTTTCTTCGTGATTTTTAAGTCTAATTCCAAGAGTTCTCATACCTCTAAGAACTAAATAACAATCATCAGGACTTGTAGTTAAACCTAAAGCTTCTGGTAATTCATTAAAATTTTTGTATTCTTTTTCATTAACAATCACACAACCCATAACAACATCAGAATGTCCGCTAAGGTATTTTGTAGCTGCAATTACGCAAATATCAACCCCAAGTTTTATAGGATTTGATAAATATGCACTTGAATATGTGCTATCAATTGCTACAGGTATATTGTGTTTGTGTGCTATTTCGCATAATTTAGGAACATCAATTATTTCATACATAATAGAACCAGGGCTTTCACATAAAATAAGTTTTGTATTTGGCTTTATTTTACTTTCAACATCACTAGCATCTGCTTTTAAAAACTCAACTTCTACTCCAACTTTATTTAAAAACAAATCACATATAGTTCTAACAGGTCCATAAATTCCATCAGTTATTAAAAAATGTGAGTCCTTACTTGCATAATTTAATAAAACCATAGCAAGTGCTGCAAGTCCTGTTGGATAAAGCGAAGCTCTAAATCCACCTTCTAGCTCACATAATAGTTTTTCAAGTTCAAAAGTAGTTTCAGTTCCCCTTGCACCATAACTTAAAACTCTTTGCGTTTTTCTAAGCTCACGATATTCTTGCCAAGTTTTATGGTCTTTAAATAATATAGTTGAAGCTCTCATAACACTAGGATTTACTGCTTTTACAGGTAAATCCTGACCACGACCTAAATGAATTAATTTTGTTTTAGTTTTCATATTCTCTCCTTTTTTTTAAATATAAATACAAGTACAAATAATATTTACAATACCAGCTACTATCATAGGTATTGCTGTTCTTTTTACAACCGCAAATGGGCTAACTTTAGCAATTCCTGCTACTGCTAAAATAGCAGGTGCAATTGGACTTACGCATCTTCCAAATCCTGTCATTATTTGAATAGGTGCTATCATCATAATTGTTTCAACATTAAAAGATTTTGCAATATTTGGAATTAATGGTGCAAAACTAAAAAACGCTGCATTTCCTGAACCCATCAAAAATGCTGATAAAGAAAGTAAAATTGATACAAATATAATTATTGCTAATACACCAAATCCAGCGTCTTTTGCAAAATTAATTAAAGTATCCACAAAACCTATTGATAAAAGCCCAGCAGCAAATACTTGACCGCATACAATAAGGCTTACGGTTATTACAAATAAATGTCCCATACCTTTAAAAAATACCATAATAGAATTTAAAGTTTCAATTACGCTTTTATATCTAATCATTTCAAAAATAATTGCTGCAAATGTAGAAATCATCATAGCTACAGGAACATTCATTTTTATGCTACTTCCAACAACTTTTGAAAATCCTAATATTAAAATTAGTGGAATTATTGGCAATATCGCATAAATTTTTGGCGGATATTTTGTTTTATTTTCGCCATTTTCACTAAGTTCTTTTTCAATTTCATCTTTATTAAACACAAAATTATCTTTTTTATCAAAATATTTAGATGTAAAATAAATAGCAATCGCAACAGCTAATATAATAGGTATAGTAGTTGGTAATTGATACTGAACAAAATAAGTAGCTGGATCAACTCCTGCTGTTTTAGCAGCTAATATAACATTACCACTTCCAGGGCCATGGTCAATATATTGACAAGTCCCAATAACTGTTAATGCTGATAATTTTGAAACACCAGTCCTAACCAAAATAGGATACATAGTAACCATAAGTAAAAGTCCAAGTCCAGCGTGAGATGGTATAAAAATTACCAAAAATTGTGTAACAAAATAAGAAACTATTAAAAGCATATAAGGAGATTTTACCATACTAAGTGGCTTTTCAAAAACCTTAAATAAAGCATAACTAGCCCCAACATGCTCCATATACGCACTAAAACCTGCTATACACATAAGAGTAAGCCCAAGACCACTAAGTGTAGAAGAAAGGTTTTTATTAAAAACTTCAAAAAGATTAAAAAACCAAAAATTTAAATCCCCTTTAGCGTCTAAAACTTTGCTAGTAAAAATAGCATTACTATCGTGCATAGTCGCAACTAATAATAAAAATAAACCACTAAGCAACAACGCCATATGAGCATTTATCTTTTTTGCAAGCATAAAAACTAATATAGCAATTGCTACTAGTGAAAACAAAATGCTAAACATCTCAACTCTCCTTTAAAAATAAAATTATTATTTTGAAGTAAATTTAATAAAATTTTCTTAAAATTAGATAAATTTAAGAAAATTTTAGTAAAAAAGTAATATTTTTTATTATTTTTTATCAATTAATATTTTTTTGCTAATATTTTTGCAAAATTTTTCAAAAAAGGAGAAAAAATGAATTATCCAAAGGCTATTGGACCTTATAGTGTGTGTGGTAAATCAGATGATTTAGTATTTGTTAGTGGTCAGCTACCAATTGACCCTAGTACAGGAGAGTTTGTAAAAGGCGATATTAAAGAGCTTACAAGACAAAGTTTAAGAAATATAAAAGCTATCTTAAACGAGCAAGGTTTAGATATGAATAATGTTATAAAAACAACGGTTTTATTAGCTGATATAAATGATTTTGTAGCAGTTAATGAAGCTTATGCTGAGTTTTTTAAAGAGCCTTTCCCTGCTAGAAGTGCATTTGCAGTAGCAGCATTACCAAAAGCATCAAGAATAGAAATAGAAGCGATAGCTAAAAAATAATTCCGGTGAAAATCCGGATTTAAATTCCGTAAAGTATTTTTACTTTTAAAATCAAGTTTTTATTAATTGTTTATAAGATAAAATCAGTTCTTTAATTTAAGGAGATGAGATGTTAAATAATTTATTAGTATTTGATTATGAAGACGTGCAATTAATCCCTGCAAAATGTATAATCAATTCAAGAAGCGAATGCGATACTAGCGTAAGGCTTGGTAATAGAACTTTTAAACTACCTGTAGTTCCTGCAAATATGCAAACAATCATTGATGAAGAATTAGCAATTTCATTTGCTAGAAGTGATTATTTTTACATTATGCATAGATTTGAGCCTGAAAAAAGATTAGACTTTGTAAAAAAAATGCAAGAATTAGGGCTTTTTGCGTCAATTTCTGTTGGCATTACTCAAAAAGAATACGAATTTATTGATGAATTAAAAGCAAATGAGCTATATCCTGAATATATTACAATTGATATTGCTCACGGGCATAGCGACAATGTAATTAAGATGATTAAATACATTAAAAGCACATTAAAAACTAGCTTTGTAATAGCAGGAAATGTCGGAACTCCTGAAGCTGTTAGGGATTTAGAAAATGCTGGAGCTGATGCAACTAAGGTTGGTATTGGACCTGGTAAGGTATGTATTACTAAGCTTAAAACCGGTTTTGGAACTGGTGGTTGGCAGCTTGCAGCGCTTCGCTGGTGTGCTAAAAGTGCTAAAAAGCCAATAATTGCAGATGGTGGTATTAGAAATCACGGAGATATAGCAAAATCAATTCGTTTTGGAGCTACTTTTGTAATGATAGGCTCATTATTTAGCGGACACGAGCAAAGTCCTGGAAAAACCATAGAAATTGATGGCAAAAAAATGAAAGAATATTATGGCTCAGCAAGTGAATTTCAAAAAGGTGAGCGTAAAAATGTAGAAGGTAAAAAAATGTATGTTCCATTTAGGGGAAATATTTTTGATACCTTAAATGAAATGAGAGAAGATTTGCAAAGCTCAATTTCTTATGCAGGTGGAAAAGAACTTCGTGATATTAGAAAAGTTGATTATGTAGTGGTTAAAAACTCAATCTTTAACGGAGATACTATCTAATTAATAAATTTTCCTAATTTAGCTATAAATTAGGAAAATACATACTCTATTAAATAATTTTTTTAATTTAAATTCCAAACTAGTAATTATTTTGATTAAGCACAAAATATAATATTTTGCCTTATAACGACATTTAATATTTAATTCACATAAAAAAACTTATTTTTAAACTATCTAATTAATCTTATTAACTTTTATTAATGGGGGGGGGTATTACAATAAATTTTATTTCATTAAAGGAGTTAATATGGATAAAAATTACGATGCTATCTAACTAATTTATTTTAAAACTAAAAAATATAAAAAATCTAAAAATTAAAAAACTATTTTAAAAGGAAAAAACAATGAAAAAATTATTTAATATTAAAGGTATAGCAATATTATTAGTCATAATAACTATTGTAGGTTCTTTTGGAGCATTTAAAGGAATGAATAGTGATTCTTTTAGTGATGATAATAAAGATAATAAGTACATGTCAGAATGTGTTATACGAAAAGCAGATATATTGCATGATGTAAAAGCTTCTACTGCAAATTTTAAAAATTATGATAATGCAAGACTTCATCATCACATATTTGTTATAACTTCACAATATAGAGATGCTAAAATAAAGATGCATGAAAGTATTTCAAAAATTTATGGTATAAAAGCACGACATAATGAAGAAAATGGTCCTGTATATGATCGTAAGCCAACTACTAAAGAACAACAAGAGGAATTAGATAAAGCAAAAGAACAGGCTAAAGAAGCTTACCAAGAACTGCTTGAACTATATATAAACATTAAACCTCAGGTTTTAACTTTAGTAAAAGAAGCTCAAAGACGTAATGGAACAAACGAGCAAGGAATACTTTATAATTATACAAAATATGAAAATTATGGTTTAGAGGATACAAATTGTACTGATAAAATTGAAGACTTCTATAACTTATAATAAGTTTCAAATGTTAAGATGTTGTAAAAAACAATGTCTTAACATATATTTTTATGTCATTGTAGCTCAGCAGTAGAGTACTTGGCGTTTCAAACCATGTTGTGGTAGAATTAGGTTTGCAATTACAAATCAGCTAAAAACTTTAAGTATTCAAATGTTTCAAACCATGTTGTGGTAGAATTAGGTTTGCAATTGCAAGGAAAACTTGCTTATATGTTAAGTATTTGAGAGTTTTTAAAAAGTAGTGATTTTTCCACTTTTAAAATTCTTTCAAATTTTAGCACTTTAGTGGAAAAACTAATCATAGACTTACAACACATTAGCGTTTGAAATCACTTTAAGTTTAGAAAAATACGAAGCTCTGTCTTAGACACCTTCGTAAGATTATTAAAGATTAAAAAGGACTTATAATGGGATTAGGTCAATTTTGGTATAAAACAAAAACCTAATCCATAAGCTATCTTGCTAAATTAATGAAAATTATTAAACTAAAATTGAAATTATCAAAAAACCTTTAAAAAAATAAATTTAAGCACCTTAAAACACAAAAGCTATTAATTAAAAGGATTATGCAATTAATTCCTAATTTAAATTCTTTTAATTTTAAAATATAAAAATCATCATAAGATATTGATTTTAACGCTATTAAATATATGAATTTCAACTAAAATTCCTAGCTTATATGCTTAAATTAAACTTAATTAATTCATATATTAAATTATCATTATAATTTTTCTAATTTTTATTTTGCTAATTAATAATTTTTATTATAATAAAATAAATTTAATTTAAAAGGAAATAAAATGTTAGGGAAAAATCTTTCTTTAAAAGCTCAATTATTCATTGGTTTTGCTAGTATTCTTGCATTTATTTTAATCATATTTTTTAGCGGATATATTAAAATTAATAGCGTAAATAATGATTTAAACGAAATTAGCGATGTAAATGCTGTAAAACAAAGGTATGCAGTTGATTTTAGAGGTAGTGTGCATGATAGAGCAATAGCTATTAGAGATGTTGTTTTATTAAGTGATAAAAACGAGATAAATAATGCTATATCTTTAATTGATAAATTAGAAAACAATTACAATGTAGCAGCTAATAATATGGCAAAAATATTTGCAAATGCTAATTTGGTAGATGATAAAGATAGATTGATTTTAGAAAAAATTAAAGGCGTAGAAGCAAAAACTCTTCCTTTAATAAAAGAAATAATTCAATATAAAAACAATAATGATACAAACAAAGCTCACGAAATATTATTATCTCAAGCAAGAGATAGTTTTGTTACTTGGCTAAATGTTATTAATGAATTTATTGACTATCAAGAAGCAAAAAATCAAGCATTAACAAAACAAGCAAGAGGGACAATTAGCAGCTTTTTAAGTAGTAGTATAGCAATTAGCATAGTTGCATTTTTAGTAGCGATTTTCTTAGCACTTTATATAACAAGATTAATTATTAGCTCACTTGGTGGTGAAGTAAAAGACGCAGTTAAAGCAGTAATTAGCATATCACACGGGAATTTAGATACTAAAATTGATACTAAGTATAAAGATAGTATGTTATATGCTTTAAAAGAAATGGAAAATAAATTAAAAGATATTGTAGGAGAAGTAATTCATTCTTCAAAAGAATTAGAAAATAGTGCAAAAGAAGTAACAAATGCTTCAAATAATGCTAGCAAATTATCAAACGAACAACAAAACAAATCAAGAGAATCTTTAGAAAATATAAACAATGCTAGAATAGCTATGCAAGATGTATTAAATATAGCAAATCAAACTAAAGAAAATTCTCAAAAAACGGTTGAATTATCAAATAATGGAATTAATTCTATGAGAACTACAATTAAAGAAATAGAAAAAATCACAGAAACCGTGCATTATTCTTCAGAGCAAATCAAAATGCTAGATAAACACTCAACCGAAATTAGCAATAGTGCAGAATTGATTAAAGAAATCACAGAGCAAACAAATCTTCTTGCATTAAATGCTGCAATTGAAGCAGCTCGTGCAGGAGAGCATGGGCGTGGATTTGCAGTTGTAGCTGATGAGATTAGAAAATTAGCAGAAAAAACTGACACAGCAACAAATGAAATATCAAATATGATTTCAATAATACAAAGCGAAACTCAAGCAACGGTTGATGCTATTCAAACAGCAGTTCCACAAGTAGAAAGCGGAATGAGACTAGCTAATGAAGCTAATTTGATTTTAGAGCAAATCAGCCATCAAGCAAATGATTCATTATTAAAAGCTAATGAAGTAAGTAACGCTGCTAACGCACAAGTAGAAAAACTTCAAAGCCTAAATAACGATATGATAAGTATCACAAAAAGCTCTGAAAATACCAATAAATCTATGCAAGAAAACACACACGCAGCAAATAGCTTAAAAGAAATTGCAAATACCTTAACACAACATATAAAATATTTTAAAATATAAAAAGATTTTTATCCTAGTTTTTGCTAGGATAAAAATTAAATATCAAAACTTATCAATAATCTTTATTAATAATTCTTGTAATTTAATAGCAATACTAGGAGTATAATCAATATCTTCAATCAAATTATCAGATACAATTCTAATAGCTAAAAACGGCACATTAAAAGCTTTAGCAACTTGAGCAGCAGCTACACTTTCCATCTCTTCAACGCTTGCATTATAGGTTTTATTCCAAAGATGAAGCATTAAGATTTCTTTATTAAACGCATCAGCACTAGCTATATTTACCTTTAAAACCCCTTTAGGAGCTAGGCTTATAAATTTATTTACTAAAGTTTCATCACTTGTAAAATACTCATTTTTTAAATCTTCATTATTTGTATCTAGCAAAGTTAGTGGAGCTATCATTGGCTCTTTTGCTAAAGGGTTGATAGTGTATAAACTCTTAGGAGTTTTATAAGAATTTGCATTATAAATTCTATCTCCTACAACTATATCTCCTAATTTAAGACCTTCTACAATAGCACCTGCTGTGCCTTGATTTATGATAATATCAGGCTTAAAATAAGTTATGCCTAAAGTTGTAGCTGCTGAAGCATTTACAAGACCTATTAAAGTCCTTGATACTACAATATCTCTTCCTTTAATTTTGCCTTCATAAAATATATAACTACCTATTTTAACTACCTTTTTATCATTCATAGCATTTACTAAAGTATCAATCTCAATAGGCATTGCACCTTGAATTAAAATCCTAGCAAAAATAAAGCTAGGAATTAATAATATTAATAGTTTTCTCATTTATTATCCTTAGGTAATAAAATCTCAAGCAATATAGCACTAAATCCTGCAGTCGCAACTGCTGAGCCAAATAGATTTTTAAACACATCAGGTAAATGCTCTAAAATAAGTGGTTGAGTGCTTACTCCTAAACCTAGAGCAAGTGAAATTGAAAGTATCATAACAGAACGCTTATTTAATTCTTCTCTTGAAATTATCTTAATTCCAGTTGCAGCAATTGTTCCAAACATTACTAAAATAGCACCACCAATTACAGGTTCAGGTATTCTTAAAGCAAACTCTGCAACAATAGGAAAAATCCCACAAATCATAAGCATAATACAAACAATATATCCAACATAACGACTTGCAACCCCGCTTAGTGCAATTACTGCGTTGTTTTGACCAAAACAAGAATTTGGAAAAGTATTAAAAAATGCTGATACTAAAGAGTTAAACCCATTAGCAAATACCCCACCCCTTAATCTTCTTTCGTATATTTCGCCTTTCATTGGTTGATGACTTAGCTCACTTGTAGCACTAATATCACCAATGGTTTCTAGTGAAGTAACTAAAAATATTATCGCAAATGGCAAAATTAGGCTAACTTCAATACTAAGACCATAAAATAATGGTTCAGGAACTATAAATAAATTAGCCGAATGCACATTACTTAAATCAAATCTACCTAAAAATGTAGCAAGTATTAAACCAATAATAATTGAGAAAAATAAAGCTCCAACCCTAAAAATAGGCTTTTTAAAAGAGTTAAATACTACAATTGATAATAATACTACTCCACTTAAAGCTAAGTTTTCTAAACTTGCAAATTGTAAATTCGCAGGAATATCCTTGCTCATACTAGCAAATCCACCACCTGCACTAATAAGTCCTGCACTAATTAAAGTAAGACCTATTATCATTACAACAATGCCACAAACTAGATTTGAAATAATTCTTTTTACATATTTTAAACTGATAGATACTAGCATTTCAGTGATACTACACAGCATAAGAGTTCCAAAAATTGCTGCTAAAATCTCTGCATCACTTAGGTTTTGATTTCTTAGCACCAAACCACCTGTAATGATTGCTGAAACGAAATTAAAGCTTGTTCCTTGAACACTTAATAAACCTGAACCAATTTGAAATTTTCCAACCTTTAAAGTCATCATTTGAATAAATCCAGCCACCCCACTAGCAAATAATGACATAGAAATAATCCTAGTAGCATTTTCAGGGCTAAGTCCTAATTCTTTTCCTATTAATAATGAAGGAGTTATTACTGCTACAAACATAGCTAATAAATGAACAAGTGCAGCTAAAACAGCACGCACAAACGGAGGCCTATCTTCTAATTTATATATTAATTCATCTTTCATTTTATTCCTTTGTAATCTTTAAAAACTCTAATAACCTAAATGCTACATACTCATAGCCCGACTTAGTAAGATGTGTATTTTTTAATGATTTTTTATCATTTATCCAAGCAATTTTTCCCCCTTCTTTTTGCATTAAATTATCTATATCAAAAATATAAACACCACTTGTCTTTGCCACTTGTTTGATTAAAGTTTTTACTAAAGCATTATTCTCTCCTTTAACATAGTTTTTATTCACAAATAATGTTGGTTCTGGCGGGATTAATAATATTATTTTTGATTTTTTTGTTTTGAAAAGTTCTATAATATTTAAATAGTTATTAATGAAATTCTCTTGATTAATCTTATTTGACACACTCTCATTTGTGCCAAAAGAAAATATTATTAAATCATAATCTAGTTTCTTAGCAACACTTTTAGCTAAGTTATAATCTATTCTTGAATAATTAAAAATACTAGCTCCATTAATACCTAAATTATCAATATAACTAGAATTATTAGTAATAAAACCACCGATTTTATTTGCCGTTGTAGAAAAATTAATCTGATTTGTATTTTTTTGATAATTTTTTATATTCCAAATTCCTGATTTAAATTCTAAATACTCAACATTATTAGCCTTGAATTTAAGATTTATATTAATTTCACATTTTGCATTGCAATTTGCATTAATTCCACCAAAACTTAAATTAGTTTTTGTATTTATCAAATACTCTACATTAAATCCTAAATTATTATAATCTGCTAAATACTGATTGTGCCATTTAGGTAAAATCGCAGGAACAAATCCTAAAGAGTGAATATTTAAAGCCTTTCTAAAATATTCGGGAATATAATCACTTGCTAAATGAGAATCTCCTATAAATGCTATTTTTTTATAAGGAATTAAAAGATTGCTTTTAGGTTTTACTTGGATTTCTTTTGGTTTATCAGACTGAAAATTAACTAAATTTGTTTTAACTTTTGCTTCTTTGCTTACAAGAATTTCATTTTGGCTTTTTTGAGATATTTTAGGGGATTTATAAATCTTATCTGTTTTTATCTCTTTTATAAATAAACTATCCACATAACTACAAGATGAAAAAAATATAACTATACTAAGATAAATAATAATTCTCATTGTATTTCAACTGTTTTAAAAAAATCTTGTGAAATCAACTCATACCCAAGTGGAGTAAAGTGTATGCCATCATTTGACCTAATCCTTTTGCTTTTGCCATCTATCTTGATATAAAAATCAAAATGCTCGGTTAATACAGAATCTAATTTTATAAATTGATAATTATTTTTTTTAGCCAATTCATAAAATACTTCATTTAATATTTTTATTTTTTCATTTTGCTCATCGTTTTTAACTACAGGTAATTCATACCAAAAAATATTAGCGTTATAATCTCTTGTAATTTTTACAAGTTCATCAATTCTTTTTGTATAAAAACTCTTCCATTCACTATCGCCAAATTTTAATACCTTGTTGTTTTCATTAGCGTTCCATAAATCATTTACACCTACTAAAATTACTACATTTTTAATTGCACTTTCTTGTAAAGAAGATTTTAAAACCTTTGCATAATCATAGTATTTTTTCCTAAGTAATCCTGTGCTTTGCTTTGCTAAATTCTCACATTTAATATTTTGTTTTTTTAAAGAATTGCATATACTTAGCCCAACACCTTGCATTAAACTATCGCCTAATAAAATTACTCCATTATCTTTACTTAAAACTAATTTTTGATTATTGTGAATTTCTTGCTTAGCAATTAGCTTAATCATATATAAAGTATCAAGATAGCATTTATGAAATACCTTTATTTTATTATTGTTTTCATTGCTTATTTGTGGTTTTATTTCTTTTACCTTTGTAAAAAACACATTGTATTCTAGGTATTCTTTAAATTCATTGCTTTTTTTAAAAAATGCAAAATCTAAATCTATATTTTTATGATAATTTACTTCATAATATTCTTTTAAAGAGTCGTTAAATAAGCTAATAAAAATAATGCTTGAACTAATAATTATTAAAACAAATTCTCTCATTAAAACCCTGCATATATAAAGTTAGGAATTCCACTTGGCATATAAATAAACACAATTAATAAAACTAGATTAATTACAATAATTTTTATAAAAATATTTAAATGTCTTAAAATATTTACAACCAATGCTAAGTGGTTTTTAGAATAAAAATTAATTATAAATAAAACAAATACTACTAAAAATATATAAATTTCTCTTTTATCAATGAAATTAAATTTCAAGAAAAATGAAAAATATTCTCTAACCTCATCAAAACTCACAAAATAAAAAAAGCTCCAAACAATGCTAATATAAGTAAAAGTTATAAATGAAGCTACAAATTTATTAAACCTATAAGAAAATAAAGAAATAAAAATCAGCCCTAAAGCGTGAGCTAAACCCCATAAAGCAAAATTATACGAATTTCCGTGCCAAATACCCGAAATAACAAAGGCAATAATAATATTTAAACTTGTTCTATTTACCCTATTTCCACCAAGTGGAATATAAATATAATCACGAATAAAACTTGATAAACTAATATGCCATCTTTTCCAAAAATCTTGAATGTTTCTAGCTTTAAATGGATTATTAAAATTCTTAGGCAATTTAAAGCCAATCATTAAAGCAAATGCGGAAACTAAATTAATATAAGCACTAAAATCTAAATATAATTTGATTGAATACAAGTAAAAACAATTTAATAAACCTAAAAAACTTAAATTATTTAAATCATTTAAAAATGCGTAAAAATACTTATCCACAATAGGTAAAATCAAAAATACTTTTACTAAAGCAAACAATAAATTAGCTAGTATTAAATCCTTGTGTTTAAAGCGTTTTAAAGTATTAAATTGCTTAATAAAATCAACATATCTAAATATAGGACCACTAACAAAAGTAGCAAAAAAACTAAGATAAGTAAAAAGCGTTAAATAACCAACTGGCTCTTGTTTTTCTTTATAAACCCAAACAATATAAGTAATTGCATTAAAAGTATAAAAACTAAGCCCTAAAGGAAAAATTATATCAGCAATCATAATATCAAAATAGCTTAGAACATAATCAACACTATCTTTAATACTTGAATAATATTTGAATATACATAGATTTAACACTATAGAAAATATAGCAGTATAAAAGATATTTTTAGTATTTCTAACATAAACACTCAAAGCAAAAAAATGAATAAAAAAGCTAAAAACAAGCACTACTAATAAGCAATAAGGATTAAATAAATATAGTATTAGTATATTAAACCCTAACAATAAAGCATTTTGCTTATTTTTGCCTAGTAAATTAAATACAATGAAAAATATAAATATTAATATTAAAAACTCAACAGAAAAAAAGCTCAATCAATATTCCTTTAAAACATTTGCTAAGAATTTAGCACCATTTACATTTTCATATTCATATAAATTATTAGCATATTCTAAGGCATTTGTTTTAAGCAAATTCAATACAAATTCTTTATTTAAATTCTTTTCTTCACAAATAAATGCTAGTTTGTTTTCTACTAAATGCAAGGCATTAAAATATTGATGATTTTTATAAGCATATTTATACGGCACAAAAAGTGTTGGCAAAGCTATATTTATTAGCTCAAAACTAGCACTAGCACCTGCTCTACTAATAGCAAAATCAGCTTCTTGCATATACTTATCAATCTCTTTTGAAAAACCTATTAGTGTTGGTTTAATTTCGTATTTCTCATACGCTTTTTCGTATTTATCATACTCTTTAGCACCACATTGATGAATTAATTTAATATTTAATTTTAATAATTCAGGATAAAGCTCTAATGCAAAATCATTCAAAAATCTAGCTCCTTGAGAGCCACCTATTATTAAAATCGTTTTAATTTCGGTTCTTTTTCTTTTATTGAGTGCAAATTTTTCTTGCACAGGGTAAGGGCAAAACTCTTTTTCATAAGCTGAAAAAAACCTTTTAGCAAATGGTTTTGTAAGACGATTTGCAAGACCCATTTTTGAGTTTTGTTCGTGAATTATTAGTGCTTTAAAACTGATAATTGCAGCTATACTAGCAGGCACACTTGAATATCCACCAACGCTTAAAACACAAGTAATTTTATGCTTTTTAAATATTTTAAGGCATTCAAATACTAAAGCTATTAAAGAAAATAAAACTTTAATCTTGCCTAAAATTCCTTGATTTACAAAACCACTACTTTTTAAAAAATAGCAATTGCTACCTTCAAACCATAAACTATCTTGTCCTTTAGTGCTACCTATATAAACAAACTCATCTAATTCTTTTGATACAGCTTTAGCCACTGCTAAATGCCCACCTGTTCCACCACCAGTAATTGCTATCATTCTTTATTTTCCAAATTAATATTTTCTCCTGTATTTTTAAAAATACTTAATAATATTCCAATAGCTATAGAATTAGCCAACATAGAACTACCCCCATAGCTTAAAAACGGCACTGCAATTCCTTTTAAAGGGATTAAAGAAATAATTCCACCAGTGTTCATTAAAAAAGTTACCATAATACAAACACCATAACCTATACAAAACAAATAATTTTGCTTACTTTTCATATAAATTGATAATTTTAATACCGAAGCTATTAAAAAACCAAACAATAAAGCTACGAATAAAAATCCTAAAAATCCTATTTCTTCAGCAATACCTGATAAAATAAAGTCCGTATGAACCTCACTTAAAAATCCTAATTTAAAAACTCCTAATCCAAATCCTTGCCCTAATAAATCTCCATTTGTAATAGCATTTAGACTATGTGATATTTGATAAGGCTCACTTGAATGGGCTATTTTAAGACTTTCTTGAATGCTTTCAGGAAAAATTGGTAAAACAAAATCTTGAATACTACCCCACCACTCAAGTCCTCTTTCAAGTCTTCTAGGATTATAAGCTATTAATGAAATTCCAACAGCAATTGCAGCTAAAAATAAATAAAAAATATTTTTAAATCTAACCCCAGCAGAAAGTGCCATAATAAACATAGTAACAGCAGTTACAACGCATTGTCCTAAGTCATTTTGAGTAATATAAGCATAGCCAAAAATCACACAATATATAGCTATAGTAGGAGCTAATAATTTTAAATCTTGTATAAAAGTTCTTTTGCTTTTATCAATCTTTCTTGAATATGTAAAAGCCAAAAATGCTATAAAAGATATTTTTAAAAATTCTAATGGTGCAATAGAAAAGCCAAAAAGCCTAATCCACCTTCTAGCCCCTTTAGTTTCTACTACTAAAGAAGATGGCAAAAATGGTAAAATAAAACAAGCTAACACACTACAAAATAAAATTGCATATAAAATTCTATAACAATTTTTTTCGCTAATTAATTGAAAAGTAAAAATTATAAGCACACCAACTAAGGCAAAAAGAGTTTGAGAAAATAAAAATCCATAAGGAGATTTTTGTCCCCCATAATTAAAAAAACCCATAGAGAAAACAAAAACAATGCTACACATCATAAGTATTAGCACTATTTCAAAAATTCTTAAATGGGTTTTAATCAATTTTATTGCCTTTTGCCGCTAATTGATTGTAAAGCTATTATTAATTCATCTAAATTTTCATAAGGAATATGAACTTTCCATTCTGGAATATTTTCTTTTAAACACACAGCTATGCTTAAAACATCATTGCTACCATCTCCATAAGGGTTTTTAATATTAGCTAATGATATTTTGCCACTTTGAGTGCCTTTGAGTAAAATTGAACTAATTAGTTCAGCTTTCATTTATTAATCCTTTTTAATTTTGCTTGCATTTTTAGCCACTCACTTTGCTCCATTATAGGAAATCCACCATAAACCTTGCCACCAGCTAAATCTTTACTAACTCCGCCCCTAGCAGCAATAATAGCACCATCGCCAATTTTTAAATGCCCACTCGTTGCACTCTGACCGCCCATTACAACAGCATTTCCAAGCTCACTTGAACCCGCAAGTCCTGTTTGAGATACTACTAAGCAACCTTGACCTAAAACACAATTATGTCCTATTTGAACTAAATTATCAATTTTAGTGCCTGTTTTTATAAGTGTTTTTGAAAACACTGCTCTATCAATACAAACGCACGAACCAATCTCAACAAAATCTTGTAATTCTACATAACCATTATGATAGATTTTAAAATGTCCTTTGCTATTACTTGCATAGCCAAAACCATCGCTTCCAATAACACTTCCAGCGTGAATTATACAATGATTTCCTATTACACTATCATTGTAAATTGTAACATTTGGGTATATTATTACATTATCTTTAATACAAACTCCATCGCCAATATAAGCACCTGCTAAAATAGTGCAATTACTTCCTATGCTAACATCTTTACCTATATAAACATTTGGCATTATTGTTGTATTTTCGCCTATAATTGCGTCTTTACCAACTCTAATTAAATCCTTAGAAAATACCTTACTAAACAATGCAAAAATATATTTTGGGTCTTCGCAAATAATTGCTTTTACATTTGTTGGTAAAAGATTTGCTAATTTTTCACTAATTAATACCGCACCTGCTTTAGTAGTTTTTAAAGCATCACATTCTTTTATACAAAAACTAAGCTCATTTTCATTTGCATCTTCTAAGGAATTTAGATTTGAAATTTGCATTTCAAATTCTATTTTAATTCCTATATTTTCACATAATTCTTTTAAACTTTTCATATTAATTTTCCATCAAAACAACGCCGCTTCTAGCACAATCTTTAGGATTGTATTTTTTAATCGTCTTTAAAAAATTATCCACTCTATCGCTAGTATCATTTACGCAAATTGTCATATATTCATCATTTGAGTGAGCTATTGTTCCATTATAGCCTTTTAATAAACTATCAAGACCAGCTAGATTTTGGTCTATATTGATTTTTACCAAAACACATTCACGCTCAACAAATTCACAATCTTCAAAGACTTTATAAGTAGAAATTAATTTGTGAAGTTGTTTAGTAATTTGCTCAAACACAGCTTCATCTCCACTTGTAATTATATTAATTCTTGAAAACTCTGTCCCTGCAATAGGAGCAACAGTTAAGCTATCTATATTATAACCACGACCAGAAAATAACCCTACTACTCTACTTAAAACCCCGTGTTGGTTTTCTACAATAACGCTTAACGCCCTTCTCATTTGCTATCCTTTGTGATTAATTTTTGTGGTAATATCATATTATAAATTGCAGCACCTGCTGGAACCATTGGTAAAACATCTTCAAATCTTGAAATAACAACATCAATCACGCAAGTTCTAGGGCTTTTTAAACATTCGTGATATGCTTTAATAAATTCATCTTTACTCTTTACTCTAAAGCTATCACAGCCAAAACTTCTTGCTAACATTTCATAATCAGGTTGCACATCTTCAAGATTAGTTTCTGAATATCTTTCATTATAAAATCTAGTTTGCCATTGGCGAACCATTCCTAAATAAGCATTATTTAAAATAATATTAATTACTTTTTTACGCTCTGCAGTTAGCGTCATTAATTCTTGAATATTCATCAAAAACGAACCATCGCCAGCAAAATTAAGAACTACTTCATTATTTTTTGCAAATGCAACTCCTAAAGCAGCAGGAATTGAATATCCCATAGTTCCTAAACCACCACTTGTACTAAGTCTTCTTGGCTCATTGAATTTAAAAAATTGTGCTACCCACATTTGGTGTTGCCCTACATCGGTAATAATATTTGCATTAGGAGTAATTTTCGCACATTCATTAATTACCCATTGTGGTTTTAAGATTTCATCGCTATCTTCATAGCTAAATGATGGATATAAACTCTCGTGTCTATCTAAAACACTATGCCAAGTTGATAAATCAAATTCAAATTCTTTTACCTCATCTAAAAGATCGCTAATAACACTACCAACATCTCCAACTATAGGAAAATCAGCTTTAATGATTTTAGAAATTGAAGTTGGGTCAATATCAATATGAGCAATTTTTGCTAATTTTGCAAACTCGCTAGTTTTACCTGTAATTCTATCATCAAATCTAGCACCTAATGAAATTAATAAATCACATTCGCTCATAGCCATATTAGCTCTATAACTTCCGTGCATTCCTGCCATTCTTAGATTATACGGATTATCGTGTTCTAATACCCCTAAACCCATTAAAGTGCAAACCGCAGGAACTTTAGTTTTTTCCACAAATTTACGGATAGCCTCGCTAGAATTTGAACTAATACAACCACCACCTATATATAAAAGTGGTTTTTTAGCTTCCATTAAAGCACTTGCTAGGCGTTTAATTTGTCTTGGATTGCCTTTATAAGTTGGCTTATATGTTTTCATATTTACTTCACTAGGATATTTAAATTCGCCTTTAATAGCTGTAATATCCTTTGGAATATCAATATGAACAGGCCCTGGACGACCACTTCTTGCTATAAAAAAAGCTTCTTTTAAAACTCTTGGTAATTCTTCAATAGTTTTTACTAAATAAGAATGCTTTACACAAGGCCTACTCATTCCAACTGCATCAATTTCTTGGAACGCATCAGTTCCTATTAGTGAATTTGCAACTTGAGCTGAAATTAAAACCATAGGAATACTATCAGCATAAGCTGTAGCAATCCCTGTTAAAGTATTTGTAAATCCTGGACCACTTGTAACAATAGCAACTCCAACTTTACCACTAGCCCTTGCATAGCCATCTGCTGCGTGAGCTGCACCTTGTTCGTGACGAACTAAAACATGTTTAAAATCATTTTGTTTATATAATTCATCATAGATATTTAAAGCTGCTCCACCAGGATAACCAAAAACTACTTCAACACCTTCTAGCTTTAAAGCTTCACAAATCATCTTTGCACCTGTAATCATACTGCCTCCATTAGGTTTTTTCTTAGGATTTAATCAAATTTTGCTTATTTAATAATTAATACAAATTAAAAAGAATGAAAAATGTAAAAAAAATAAAATTTAATTAATAAAAATTTATCTAATATATTTATTATTTACAAAAAATTAAAAGGATTTAGAATGAAAATTTCACTTAAGATTAGTATATTGGTATTTTGTTCATTATTACTATTAGTAGTATCACTTAGCTTTAATTCTAGTTTAATGTTTGATAAGTTAGAAAACAAAATGCTAACTGAAATTGAAAACGAAAGCATATATCTTAGAAAAGAACAAGTAAAAACTTTAGTAGAAAGTATGGTTCAATATACAAAAACAACATATAAAGATTTAGAAAATCAAAACAAATTAAAAGAATTTAATGACATATTAAAAAACAAATTAGATGAAGTAAGATACGATAACAATACTAAAGGATTTTTAGTATTTCAAGAAGATGGTTTAGTTGTGTATCACACACTAAAAGATTGGATTGGAACTAATAAAATTAATTCAGTTGATACCAATAATAAAGCTTTCATACAAGATATAATCAATGCTGGAAAAAATGGTGGTGGCTTTAGCGAATATGAGTTTAAATATAAAGATAAAACTACTAAGAAATTCTTAGCATATTCATTACAAGATAAAGCTAGTGGCTTGATATTTAGCACTGCAGTTGATTTAGATAGTGTTTATACATTTTTAGATAAAAACGCAAAAGAATTAGGCGAAGAACAATTTAAAGAATTAATAAAATTTATAATTATTAGTGCAATTATTTTCATAGTTTTAATGCTTATTGCATATATTTTCGCAACTTTATTTATATCAAAACCTTTAAAAATATTAGAGATTAAAGCAAGAGATTTAAGCAGTGGAGATGGGGATTTAACTAATAAATTAGAAGTAAAAGGAAATGATGAAATAGCTCACGCTTCAAGTGCTATTAATGAATTTTTAGAAAAAATAAGAATTTTAATCAAACAAGCTAAAAATATTTCTAACGAAAATGCTTCAATAGCAAGTGAATTAGGCAATACTAGTCTTCAAACAGGAAAACGCGCTGAAGAAGGCAGTGAAATAGTAAATCAAATAGCTAAAAAAGGACAAAATACCAAAGAAAGCTTGGAAATAGGAGTTCAAAAGGCTAAAGACGCTACTATAAAATTAGATGAAGCTTTAAATATGATGGAAACTTCAAATAAAGAAATTAATATATTAAGTAATAAAATTATAAATAGTGCAAGTATTGAAAGCGAACTTGCTATGAAAATAGAAAAGCTTAGCACAGATGCTGATAATGTAAAATCAGTATTAGAAATCATTAACGAAATTGCAGACCAAACAAATCTTCTTGCACTAAATGCCGCTATTGAAGCTGCACGTGCAGGCGAGGCAGGTCGTGGGTTTGCCGTAGTAGCTGATGAGGTTAGACAATTAGCTGAAAAAACACAAAGAAGTCTTAGCGAGGTGAATGCTACTATAAGCATTATAGTTCAAGGTATAAAAGACGCAAGTGAGCAAATGAGTATTAACTCAAACCAAATGCAAGATTTAAGTAATATTGCAAATTCTACTAAAGATAATATGAATATTATGAAAAATAGCGTAGCAGAAGCTATTAGCTCAAGTGAAAAAACCGTGAATGATTATATAAATACAAGTAAAGATATGGAAGAAATTCTAAATAATTTAAACAATATGAATACAATAACGAACGAAAACGCAAGAAGCGTTGAAGAAATAGCTGGTGCAGCAAATCACCTTAGTGAAATGACTGAAGAGCTAAATAAAAAATTACAAGAGTTTAGAACATGAAAAAGATATTATTTTTAATTAGTATGAGTTTAGTATCAATGGCTGATTATTTAAGTGATTGTGAAAATAGCAAAATCCCTGCTGCTTGTTATAATCAAGGTGTAGTTGAATATAATCAAGATAATTTAGGTCTTGCAATAAGACATTTTACCCTAGCTTGTGATGGCGATATTTATAATGCTTGCTACAATTTAGGGGTAATTTATAGTAAAAATAACGAAAAAGATAAAGCAAGTAAATATTATGAAAAATCTTGCGATAATGGAAATTATGAAGCTTGCTTTTATGCAGGGATTAATACTCAAGATTTTAATAAATCAAAAGAATATTTAGCAAGAGCTTGTGAAAATAGCCATAAAGACGCTTGCTATAATTTAGGAATACTATTTAAGAAAAATCAAGAATTTGATAATGCAAAAATATATCTAAAAAAAGCTTGTGATGATAATTTAATCCCAGCTTGTTATGGCTTAGGCAATTTATATGCTAATGAAAAAAATAATAACTTAGCTATTAAATATCTATCAATTGCTTGTTCTGCTAAAGATTATAATGCTTGTTATAATTTAGGTAATGTATATTATGAATTAAAAGATTATGATAAAGTAGCTAGTTTGTGGAATCAATCTTGCGATAATAAAGACGCATACGCATGTAATAATTTAGGCGTTATGTATCATAAAAAAGATAAAAATATGGCTAAATTGTATTATAAAAAATCTTGTGATTTAGGAAACAATATAGCTTGTGAAAATTTAAAAATACTTGAATAATTTAGGAATTTATTTCCTAAATTAAAATTCTTCAGTCTCGCTTGGTTCGTTGTCTTTTCTAAACTCAAGTTGTAAAAATTTCGCTTTAGAAGCTTTAAAATCAAAATGAATTTCTTTTAATTCCCCACTTCTATTCTTAGCAATATCAAGTATAGCGTGGCGTTCTGCTAAAATAGTCGGATCATCATCAGCCTTATTAATAAATAATATCAAATCAGCATCTTGTTCTATACTACCACTCTCACGAATGTCTGAGAGCATAAGTTTTTTATTCATCCTAGAATCTACCGAACGATTAACTTGAGAAAGAGCTAAAATAGGGATTTTTAATTCTAATGCAAGTAATTTTAACCCCCTACTAATCTCGCTTACTTGAATATGTCTATCAGCCCTTGTATTTAGTGAGTTCATAAGCTGAATATAGTCTAATACACATAAACCTATATTGTTATGCTCTTCTTTTAATCTTCTTAAAGATGAGCGAAGAAATTCTATATTTAAATTACCCTTATCATAAATATATAAAGTCTTTTCACTAAGCATATTCGCACTCATTTGCATATTATTTATCTCATCTTCTGTTAATCTATCTCCTGTTAAGATATTTTGCAAACCTATTCCTGTATCTTGTGCTATTAATTTAGCCATTATCTTATAAGCTTCTGTTTCAAGACTATAAAACACCACTCCAACATCTTTTTTAAGTGCATTTAATAAAATATTTAAAGCAAATGTAGTCTTACCCATACCAGGACGAGCTGCAAGAATTATTAACTCCCCTGCTTTAAAGCCCTTTGTATAATGATTTAATAAAGAAAAACCTGTATCAACTCCGATTACATCTTTATCAATTATCTTACTAACCCTATTTAATTCTTCATAAAACTCATTAACAGCAGTTCTTGAACTCTTTAAAGTATTATCACTAACGCCTGATACTAAAGAATAAATCTTAGCATTTAAATTATGCGTATAATCAATACTATCTTGCACACTGCTTAGCTCTTGTGTGCTTGTATTCATTAAAGAATTAAGCTGGTCTTTTACACTTAAATTCCTTAACATTTTTGAATATTCATCAACTTCTATGAAAGAATTTTGCTGCTCAAGTGCAGTCCAAAAACTATCCTTTGCACTTGCAAAAGAAATTTTCACTAATTTTAAATCCACACTCTCTCTAAGTCTTCTTTTATTTAATATAAACTCAAATATATCAGCGTGTAATCTATATGAAAAATCACTTGGCTTAATAATACTTGCGGCTATATCTATATTTTCATTATTTTCTATACAAGCTAATAAAATACTTTGCTCTAATTCGATATCAAAATACTTACTCATAATTCTTCCTTAATTCTTATTTTAATCTCTCGTAAAAATTAAAGAAATTAAAATAAGAATTTGAAATAGGAATTTCAAATTCTATTCTTCGTGAAGTTTTGCTTCGTCTAATACTTCATCTAAAAATCTATCTACTAAAGTATCATATTTGCATTTTGCAACCACTTCGCCGTGTCTTATTACTAAGCCTTCATTTTTGCCAAATGCAATCGCTACATCAGCTCCTTTAGCTTCTCCTAAAGCATTTACAACACAACCCATTACGCTTATATTTAATGGTGCTTTAATGTGTTTTGTCTTTTCTTCAACCACTTTAACAGCACTTAACAAATCGCTTTGAATTCTTCCACAGGTTGGACAAGAGATTATATTTATACCGCTTTTTTGCACTCCACTATCTTGCAAAATCGCTTTAGCGACCCTTATTTCTTCGCTAAGCTCTCCTGTCATAGAAACACGAATAGTATCGCCTATGCCATTTAATAATAACTGACCTATAGCAATTGAGCTTTTTATCGTGCTATGAAACTTAGTTCCTGCTTCAGTTACTCCTAAATGAAACGGATAATCACACAATTCTCTTAATCTCGTATAACTTTCTATTGTGCTTTGTGCGTCTGAAGTTTTAATACTTATTTTAATATCCCTAAAATCAAAATCTTCAAGTAATTTAATATTATAAACAGCACTCTCAAGTAAGGCTTTTACACTTCTGCCGTATTTGTTTTCAAATTGCTTTTCAATACTTCCGTGATTTACACCAATTCTTATAGGAATATTTCTTTGCTTACAAGCATTTACTACTTCTTTTATATTTTCTTTGCCACCGATATTTCCTGGATTTATTCTAATCCCATCTATAAATTCAGCACAATATAAAGCTAATTTGTGATTAAAATGAATATCTACAATTAGCGGCAGTGGGCTTTGCTTTTTAAGTTCTGCTAAAGCCCTTGCATCTTTTATATCCAAACACGCAACTCTTACTATATCAGCACCTGCTAATTTTAACTCAATTAATTGCTCTAAACATCCATTAATATCTTGAGTTTTTGTAAATAGCATTGATTGAACGCTAATTGGAGCATCACCACCGATTTTAACCCCGCCTACACTAATTTGCCTAGTTTTAAATCTAGGCTTAAAAAAATCACTTCTCATATTAATTTATATTGTATTTTTTAAGTAAAGCTTCATATTCGCTAGTTTTTATAAATTCTTCTAAAGCTTTATTTAATTTCTCTCTTAGCTCTACATTTTCATTTTTGCTAAACGCTATAGAAAATCCTTCTGTGCCATCATCTTCATTATAAAATTCAGCTAAATTAGGATATTTTGCTAAATATTCTCTTGCTACAAGTGCATCAAATGCTAAAGCATCTAATTTTTTATCATTTAAAGCCATTACTAAAACAACAGGATTTTCATTAGGTTGCACTAACGCACCTACTTGTTTTACTGCTGCTTCTTGAACCGTGCCTAATTGCACTCCTACTTTTTTACCTTTTATATCATCTTTAGTTGCGATACTACTATCTTTATGCTTTAGATAAATTGTCTTAGCTTTATAATAAACATTGCTAAAATCACAAGCTTTTTTTCTTTGTTCGCTTGAACTCATAGCACTCATAATAGCATCAATCTTACCCGCTTTAAGTGCTGCAATAAGTCCATCAAAACTCATAGCTTTAAACTCATATTTTATACCAGCAATTTTTGCTAAATTATCAAATAATTCAGCATCAAAACCACTAATCTTATCATCAACTAACATATCAAATGGAGGATAATCAGGAGAAATCCCAACTTTATAAACCTTGTCATTTGCATATAAACAAGCACTAAAAATCAGTGCAAACACTACTAATAAAAACTTTTTCATAACTACTCCTTATAGCCCGTATTTTTTGATAAGCTCATCATACTTACCACTTGCTTTTACTTCTTCAAGGGCTTTATTAATTATATCAATTAAGTCTTTATTTTTATCCTTTGCAAATGCAAATGCAAAACCTAAAGCCCCGTCATTTTCTTCATAAAAACTCTCAATTTCAGGATTTTTTGCCATAAATTTCTTAGCCACAAAAGAATCAAAAACAACCGCATCTATTTGCTTATTCACAAGGCTCATAACAACCACTGCTGAATCTTCGTGTAAAATCACATTAGCACCTAAATTTCTTGCAGTATTTTCTTGAATTGTGCCAAGTTTAACTCCTGTTTTAACACCTTTTAAATCTTCTTTTGTAGTGAAAATATCGCCCTTTCTTTTAAGATACATAGTTTTTCCAAAAAAATAAGGATTAGAAAAATCACAATTCTTCATTCTTCTTTCGCTAATACTCATTCCTGAAGCTATCATATTGATTTTACCAGCTACTAAAGATGGAATAAGCCCATCAAAACTCATATTAACAAATTCAATCTTAAGATTAGCAACCTTTGAAATCTCATTTACTAAATCAACATCAAAACCACTCAATTTACCATCAACCATCATATCAAATGGAGCGTAATTTGCCGAAATACCAACCTTAACAACTTCATTTGCATAAGCAAATAAAGTTATAAATAAAGCTAAAAAAATCTTTCTCATATCTAATCCTAATGATTTAAAACTTTGTTTAAAAACTCATTTAATCTAGCATTTGTGCTAGAGTTAAATACAACTTGTGGCGTATCATCTACTGCTATTTTGCCACTTTCCATAAAAAATACCCTATTAGCTACATTTTTTGCAAAACCCATTTCGTGAGTTACTAATATCATAATAGGAGCATTATCTCCACTTGCTATTTCTTTAATAAGTCCTAAAACTTCTCCTACCATTTCAGGGTCAAGCGCACTAGTTGGCTCATCAAATAATATAACTTCAGGCTCCATCATAAGGCTTCTTGCTATTGCTATTCTTTGTTTTTGACCGCCGCTTAATTTATGTGGGAAGAACTCTTCTTTATCAGCTAAACCAACTTTAGCTAAAAGATTTCTAGCTTTTTTAATAGCTTCATCTTTGCTTAAAATATTTAAACTAACAGGGGCTAAAATCAAATTATCCAATACATTTTTATTTGCAAATAGATTAAAATGCTGAAATACCATTGATACTTTTTGTCTGTGCTTATTAATATCAATTTTTTCATCTAAGATATTTTCATTATTGATTAAAATCTCTCCACTACTTGCAACTTCAAGTTTATTTAAACATCTTAAAAATGTGCTTTTTCCACCGCCACTAGGTCCAATAATAGCAATAATATCGCCTTTATTAATCTCTACACTAATATCTTTTAATACTTCTAAATTCCCGTAATTTTTGCATAAATTAGATATCTTAATCATTTCTTTTTAGCCTCATTTCTAATAATCTTACAAAACAAGTAAATACTTTAACACTAGCATAATACACAACACCTGCGAAAATATAAGGCTTAGGGTCGTATAAAAGTGATTGAAAAATCTTGCTTTGAAAAGTCAAATCAACAACGCTTATAAACGCAACTACTGAAGTTTCTTTAAACAACGATATAAACTCATTTGCTAAAGCAGGAATGATATTTTTAACAGCTTGTGGAAAAACTATCATTTTCATAGCTTGAAAGTGCGATAAACCCATAGACCTTGCTGCTTCCATTTGACCTTTATCAACGCTTTCAATCCCACTTCTAATAATCTCTGCAACATAAGCACTAGAATTAAGTCCTAAAGCAATAACAGCTACAAAAAATACATTTTCAACTTGAGCAAAAACCACAAATGCAAATATCATTAAAAGCAGCATTAATGGCATACCCCTAATTAAATCTAAATATTCATTGATTAACATTGTTAAAAATCTATTCCTAAGCACTAATAAAAACGCTAATAAAAATCCACCAGTAAGACCAATAATCAAACCAAGTGAAGTAAGTCCTAAAGTAGTGCCATAACTTTTAAGATAAGCTAAATGCTCTGCTTCGCTAAGTTCTTTAAATGGATAACAATAATAAGTAGTAATAATCACTATTGCAAGTGGAAAAATTACTTTAAAAATATTTTCTAAATTCTTCAATTTTTTTCCTTTAAACAAAATAATAAAAAGTGTAAAAACACAACTAAAAAACGATTATAAATTAATGAGTATTATGTAGATGACGAAGATGATGACGGATAGTAAGATATTTGTTGTGCTTGATTAAATCTATAATTTTCATCTTTTCGTCCTTTAAAAAAAATAAGTTTGATTATCTCTTTTTTAGCTTAATGATTTATTAAATTTATTAATTTTTAAGCTTAAAAACTTTTTTGTATTTTTTTAAGATACTTATAATTGGAATTTAAATTTATATAAAGAATTTTTATTACCTAATAATATATTTTGTAATTTTATTTTTATTTAAGGTTGGGGGGGGGTAAAATTGGTATTCGATTTCAATTAAAAAAAGGATTACCAAATGAAACTTTCTTTCAAAATTTCATTAACAACTGCAAGTTTATTTGTAGTTTTACTTTTAGCTTTATCTTATATGCAAAGCAATAAGACAGAAGATATAATCATAAATAATTACGATTCTTCAATAGCAGGAGAGTTGCAATTAAGAAATGCTTATGTTGATGAATATATCAAAACCCGTATTGAGCAAATTGAAAAAATTGCAAAAACTTTTGAAGATGCTGATGATTTAAGCCCAGAATTTATCAAGCAAATCATTAGTAGTGATAATAGGGTTTTAGATTTTCAAGGATTATTTATAGGCTTAGCAAATGGAAATGTTTATAAGGCTGAACCTGATTTAACTTTTAGATTAATCCCTAATTTTGATGGTAGAACTAGAGCTTGGTATAAAGAAGCAGTAGCTTTAAAAAAGGCTAGTAATTCATCAATTTATCAAGATGTCTCAAGCAAAAAATCAGCCACAACTATTTTTGCACCTGTGTTTAAAAATGATAAAATCGTAGCTGTAATTGGTGGAAATATACTAATAAATGATTTTAGCGATACCATTACAAAAATTAAATCTCATAATGATATTAGCACTTTAATTCTTGATAAAAATAATGAGATAATAGCTAGTGAAAACGTAAACGAATTAGGCAAACCTGAATGGCTTGATAGTCTAAATCAAAAATTATCTACGCTAAAAACTAATAAGAATTTAAATCATATTGTTTTTACAAAGGATAATAAAAATTACTTAGCTTATTGTATTATTAATGATATAAGTGGATTTAGTATTTGCACCATTATTTTAGAAGATGTAATAAATAATAGTGTAAATGATGCTAGAAATGCTACTTTAATAAGCTTTTTAATATTTTTAATAATAGTAATAGGATTTTTAAGTTTAATTATTAATTTTTATTTAAAACCTTTATCAAAAATCACCCAAGGAC
>NZ_JACGAY010000019.1:0-42675 GCF_020137705.1 Campylobacter sp. RM9333 | reverse complement strand
TCGCATCTTTGTTGTTAGCAGGATAAATTGTGGAGTAGGGTATTCAAGAAATGAGGGGATACAAAAAGCAAAAGGGGAATTTTTAGCATTCATTGATCCTGATGATTATTATCCAGACAATAATGTGATTTTAATTTTATATCAAAAAGCAATTTTAAATAATGTACTAATTTGTGGCGGATCGTTATTGATATACGATGAAAATAAAAAAGAGTGCTATCAAAAGGATAACAATAAAGATTTATTTAAATATGATGGGATAATGGACTATTCA
Source organism: Campylobacter sp. RM9333 (assembly GCF_020137705.1). NCBI lineage: Bacteria > Pseudomonadati > Campylobacterota > Epsilonproteobacteria > Campylobacterales > Campylobacteraceae > Campylobacter > Campylobacter sp. RM9333. Next base: position 42,401 of record NZ_JACGAY010000019.1, on the reverse strand, counting down.
GACTATCAGTTTGATTATGGCTTTCAAAGGTTTATTTATAGTAGAAAGATGGTTTTAAAAAATAATATATTTTTTCCAAATTATAAAAGATATCAAGATCCTATTTTTATGATTAAGGCTATGGATTGTGCAAAAAAAATATATGTTGTAAAATCTCATACTTATACTTACAGAATGGAGCATAAAACAGTCACTTGGGACAATAGTAGAGTAATTGATATTTTGAACGCATTTTTAGAAATTTTAGATTATACAAATAAGAATAATTTAAATAAACTTTACGATTTAAGCCTAATGAGATTGAAAAAGGAGTATTGGGGAAAGATTAAAAATGTAGACAATGATGACATAAATTTAGTCAAACAAAAATTAGTTGAACTTTCACTTAAAAGATATTGCAAAATTTATACTAACTTAGAGAAAGCAAAAGTTTCTATAATTATTCCTATATTTAATGTATCTAAGTATTTACAAGAATGTTTAAATTCTATAACTAGTCAGACTTTTGATTATATTGAAATTATTTGCGTTAATGATGGCTCAAGTGATAATTCTTTAGATATATTAAATGATTTTGCAAATAGGCATAGAAATATTAAAATAATTGATAAGATTAATACAGGATATGGAAATTCTATGAACTGTGGTTTACGTGTTGCTAATAGTGAATATATAGGCATAGTTGAACCTGATGATTTCATAGCTTTAGATATGTATAAAAGACTTTATAAAGTCGCTAAAGAAAATGATTTGGATGTATTAAAATCAAACTATTATATATACAAAAACAATGTTAGTACTCTAAATAAAGTTATAAATGATAATTGTTATAACAAAATTTTTAATGGAGTTAATGATAAAGATAAGCTAGGTTTTGTGATAAACCCAACAGGAATATTTAAAAAAGTTTTTTTAGATAGCAATTATATTACTTTCAATGAAACTCCAGGAGCATCACATCAAGATATAGGATTTGATTATTGTACCACTTATTTAGCAGATAAAATAATGTATTTAGATGAAGCTTTTTACTATTACAGACAAGATAATGAAGAAGCTTCAATGTTTAAAAAATCTTGTGTTTATACTATCTTCTTGGAGCAACAACATGTATTTAACATTATGAAAAAAAATAGTAAGTTTCAATACCTATATAATATCTTGTTGTTAAGAAAATATAATTCTTATATTTACTTTTATAAAAATAGGATTTCTTTAAAAGATAGGGGAATTTTTAGAAAATTACTTAAAGATGAGTGTATGCAGGATAAAATATTTAGTGTAGATCTAATTGATATTAAAGTTGTAGAACAAATAAAAAATATAGTTTTTTCTAAAAATTATATACCAGTTATTTTTGCGACTAATGACTATTATGTGGATTATTTGAGAGTAGCTTTGAAATCATTATCTAATACTGTAAATAATAATGATGAATATCATATATTTATTTTTTATAGTAACTTAAAAAAAGATAGTATGGATAAGATTTTTAATACAAAAATAAAAGATAATATATATATAGAATTTATAGATGTTTTTAATTATATTCAGCAATATAATTTATATAGTACAAATCATTTCAGTATAGAGATGTATTATAGAATTTTAGCTCCTGAAATCCTTAAAAGTTATGAAAAAATTATTTACTTAGATTGTGATATTCTTATAAAAGGTGACATATCTGAATTTTATAATATTGATTTAGAAGGTAATATATTAGGTGCTATCATCAATCCTGTAGATAAGTATGAAAAAAAAATAAAACAATTAAATATGAACAAAAATGAATATATTAATTCTGGTGTATTGTTGATTGATACAAAAAAATTTATAATTGAAAAAATTAAAAATAAATGTTTTGAATTAATTGATAAGTATAGAGATTTAGAATATCCAGATCAAGATTTGTTAAATATGGCTTGTCAAGGTCGTAAGAAATTATTAGAAATCATATGGAACTATCAATGGAATTATTTATTTTTTAATCAAAATATATTTTTAGAAGAAAAAAAATTAGTAAAATATGCAAAAATAATTCATTATAACACAGATTTGAAGCCTTGGAATATTAAAAATATAGAACAATATGATTTTAATATTAGAGAATTGTATTATGAATGGATGAAAATTGCAGAAAAAGAAATAAATTTTAAATCAAATAATTTTGATAATTTTAATATTAAGGATGAATATTTAACATATTTAAGTGTATTAAGTTCAAGTCGTATTGATGTAAAAAATTTTGGTATTAACAAAAACAATATTGATATTATTCAAAAGATAAATAAACATATAAGTATATCAACAGAAAAAAGTAACGGTTATAGTATTTTTGGCAATAATAATATTATTGAATTTATAATAATCAATAGTGGCCTACTTGTTATAGATTTATTTTGTGATAATGAAAATATTATTTATAATCAGATTAAAATAAATGGTAAAAATCTTTTGCAAAAGCCATTAAATATTACTAAAAATACTTCATATAAGATAAAAAAATATGTATTAAATAAACAAATAATTAAATTAGAAGTAGATTATATTGGTAGTAAATATTTTAAAATTAATATAAGAAATGTGAGAACATATAAAAACAATATAAGATTGTTAAATCATAGTTCAAATATAAGTATAAGTACCCCTAGCTGGTTTGCAGATAATAATGGTATAGGAGCAATTTTAGCTAGTAAAAACTATAAAGATAGTTTTCAAATTAAAACTAGATGTAATGGTAATTTAGTGTTTAAGTTTATGGGAATTTATAGAAAATATAATAATAAAATGATTCCTTTGTATGTCAACTATCAATCAATCAAGATAAATGGAAAAGAGATTTTAAGGGAGCCTATTACTACTTGGCATGATAAAGCTTTTACCTATGAAATGAAGGTTAAGGATAATGAGATGATAGACATAGAGGTAACCAAAGCACCATATCCTTATACTAAAAGTGAACTAAAAGAATTAATAATTAAGCTTTCTAGTGGAGTAGAGCCTAAAGATATAAATAATATTATTGAAAATATTATTAAAAACAGACTGGAGTATGAAAAATCAACTAAATTAAAACAACCAAATCGTATTTTCTCAATCACAAGAGAAAAATATAAAACAAGATATTATTTCTTAGGTTTGAAGTATGTAAAATTTAATACTAGACGAGAAATCCTAGACCTTATCAAAGAAGAAAACGCAAAGTTAATAAAAGAAATTGAACAATTAAAAGAAAAATTAAATTAAATAGAGGTAGATATGGAAGTTAGAGAATTAAAAGAAAAAATATATAAGACAATATCTAGTTATCGCTTAGATATATTAGCGACCGAGCTAAAAAATAATATAGATGGTAAAAATATAATTGAGTTTGTTGGTAATGATACAAACACAAAAATTATATATCCAGAGTGGTTAAACAAAATTAATTCAAAAGGTGCTATTATATTTAATAATATATTGGATGATAGTATTAAAATTAAAGTCAATTGCGATTGTAAATTAAAAATTAATTTAAAAAATAGTCTAATAATGCTAGATGATAGCCCGTACCCTATTTATGTAGTATATAAATCATTTAAAATTAATAAACAAGAAATGCTAGATGAAAAAGTAGCTTTATGGCATAATAAAAGTTTAGATATCATGTCAAATTTGTCTGCAAAAAAAGACGATATAGTAGAATTAGATTTAAAGTTAGAATTATATAGCTATAATAGGTCTGAATTACAAGACATTGCTAAAATTTTAAAAATACATACTGATAAGAATATCAATCAAGCTATTTTAGAAATTGTGCAAGAAATAAGTTCTTTCAATAACAAAGATAATCTAAATGAATATTTGATAAAAAAAATAATTTATTTAGAAAATGAATTACAAAATATTAAGACATATTTGCAACCAAAATTAAAAATTTTAAGTTTAGATTCTACAATGGATGAGCTTGTAAAATCAAATAGGTCATTAGTTAGATTTGGAGATGGAGAAATAGGTTTAATGTTTGGTAAATTTGAAGTTGGGTTTCAAAAATATAATTTACAACTATCAAATAGACTGATAGAAATAATTCAAAATAATAATGATAGTGTGTTTACTTGTATAAGTCCTCATTATAACAATTGTTATAGTTTTGATATTAAAGATGAATCTACTTGGTTACATTTTGTAGTAAAAACTAAAAGAGAATTATATAATACTATTGTAAATTATAATAAAAATTATGGGAATGCTGAGATAACAAGAAACGTAAGTAATGTATTGAAATTTAAAAATATATGGAAAGATAAAGATATAGTTATTGTCGAGGGTGAAGCAACAAGAATGGGCGTAGGTAATGATTTGTTGGATAATGTGAAAAGTATCAAAAGAATACTGTGTCCTAAAGAAAATGCTTTTGATAAATACGATGATATATTAAAAGCTTGCAATAAAATAGATAATAGTCATTTATTTTTAATAGCTTTAGGACCAACAGCTACGGTGTTAGCGTATGACTTAACTGTTGGGGGGGGGGTATAGAGCTCTTGATATAGGTCATTTAGATATAATTTATGAATGTTCCTTACGTGGATTTGGTCAAAGAGGTCCTGTACCTGGCAAGTATGTTAATGAAATAAATCAAAGGAATGTTCCGGAGTGTAAAGATAAAGATTATTTAAGTCAGATTGTTGAAATTATTAAATAAAAAAAGGAAATTAAATGAAGGTTTGTTTGATCGGTGGTAGTAATGGTGTAATGCTTGAAGGCTTGCAACGTGGTTTAAAGGATACTTTAAATTCTAATATTGTGGGGGGGGGGTAATCATGAATTTTTAAATTTATCTCTTGGGGGCCCAGGTTCTGCACATAGACTTTATGAACTAACACGCAATATTGATAAGATAAAAACTTTTGATTTGGTTATTATAGATGCTTATTTGAATGATTTTATTAAATATTTATATTCTAGATACAATATAAGCATGATAGAAAGAAATGCTCATTATCTTTATAATGAATTATCTAAATTAAAAACTAAAGTCGTATCTTTACTAATTTCTCAACCACTCTATGATGAAAATAATATCAATCATAAAGTTATTTATAACATACATAAATCCTATTGTAATTTGTATGATATTAGCGTTGTTGATATGCAACAATACATGATATCTAAAAATTTGTTTGAATTTTTTAAAAAACCAGATGCTAATCATCCTTTAAATAGTATAATGAGAAAAATAGGAGCTAATATAATTAAAAATTATAATTTAATTGATATGCCAAATCCTAATGATGTAAATTTATTAGATTTAGAATTCAAAATAATAAACTATGAAGATATATTTTCTAAAGATTCTGATTTGGTGCATAAAAATTCATGCTATTGTGAAAAGGTTTTAAGATTAAATAAAGATACTGAAATAGCAAAGTTATCAAAATATAGTGGTTGGTTTATAGTTGGTATACATACTTGGAATAAAGATGATAAATTATCTATAGTACCGGATAGATATTATGGGACATATTCATTGATAAAAATATCTAATGATAAAAATAATCTAGTAAAAGCGTTTTCGTATTTTAATCAATTCTCAACTGTTCAAAATGATTTTTTAATTGATAATAGTACAAAATTGCATTATTTTGACAATGAAAAAGAAGAAACTGAATGGGGTGAGCATACAAGTGCAACTTTTAACGATACTTGTAAAATAGATTTTTTAGATTTTATTTCTTTATTTTTATGTAGTAAATCTTTAAAATTAACTTTAGATGAAATATATGAGATTTATGCTAATGATATAATAGTCAACAAGGACTTGAGTAAAATATTGCCAGATGTAGATTTTGCAGTAGATGTGTCTAATGAATATTATGAAAAAGCAATTCAACATGAAAATAATGATAGCAAAGATCTAATAGAGATTAAAAAAATTTTAAAAACACTAAAAACTTTTAGAATTGATGTGTTTATGGAAAATAACCATCAAGAATTTGACACAAATTGTAGCAATGGAGTTGTAGTTGAATATCCTAAATGGTATGATGCATCAAATGGAAAGGGGATGATAATTTATAATAATAAAATAGAAACTAGTGATTTTAATTTAAAAATTAAAACGCATTTAAGTGGGAAAATATCATTTAAATTTTTATCGTCGTGTGTTAAAGATAAGGATAATAATTTTTTACCAATTTGGGTTACATATGACAAACTCACTATTAATTCAAAAACATATGATACTTTTTCTGCTTGGCACAACAAGCCAACAACAATAGAAATGGATTGTATTAATGGTGGAATTTTAGATATAAGTTTTAGGTTAAAATTCTATAAATATTCAGAACAAGACATATGTAATATTTTAAAAAAATGTTTTAGTATTGAAGATAACTTTGTTCAAAAGATTATTTATTCTTATATAAACTATGATGAAGAATAATAAATTAATATTTATTTTAGATCAGCTAATATAAAATTTAGCTGATTAAATTATTTATAATACGTGTTAGATTATAAAATACATTTGTTTTTGTCATTTGAATATTGAGGATATAAGGATAATCTTAGAGATTGGTTTATTGACGTTTAAGTGTATTTTATTGGTAATATTGAAAAATATTGATAGATAAAATTATTTATGGTTTGTCAGGTGTGAAAATATAAATGATTTTAGAAAATATTAATAATATTGATAAATATAATAAAATCTAATATTTCAATTTTTTAAGAAAATAGTAGTTTTTTTATATTTACTCATAAAATAGGTTACTTAAATGTGAGTATTTAATTATTGAATTATTGTGATTAGTCTCTTTTTAATAGTAAAGCATAAAATTACCGTATTTGGTATATAATTTTCAATATAAATATGATTAATAAATTGGTGTTGTATTTATATTATATCTATAAGGAGAAAAATATGAAAAAGAATAATATTCCTATTGGTTCAGATGTATCATCAGGTACTTATAAGTGTACTGTGTGTGGATATAAACTACCTGTGCAATCAGTAACAAGCTTACCGCCTTGCCCATTAATGAAAGTTAAACATCCTCGTGTAACAAATAAGTGGGACTGTTTATCTGGCGTTGGTGATGCACCAAAAGATCCGTATCCAACACGTAAATAGGTACTAAATAAGATTGTTATATTTTATCATTTGAGTTTTTACTGATAAGCACCCTAATTGTACTTGTAGATTTAGTTAAATTGGTAGATATAGGGTTTAAATATCTAGGATACAAGATAACAACCCCTATTATTAGCTCGTTAATGCTTAGTTTTCTTCCTCGATGGGATAGGATTTCTGGAGTTATGTTTTTATCAATGGTTAAACCCCAGCCAGCGTAAAATGGAGCCCCATAAGTTACTACTACTTTATCTCGGATAAGTGCATCATATCCTGCTGTTGATGTGATAGTATGAACCTCATCACAAGCTTTTATACAACTATCTATACTAATATCAGTTATAATTTCATCGCAATATTTTAAGATAATTTTCTCATCCTTAAGTCCTTTACGATTACCAGCTACTACATCAGGATGAACTTTATATATTATATAAGCCTCTGGATTTTCAGCTCTAACTTGCTTTATAAGTTTTAAAGTATCATATCCTAAACCACCACATTTGATAGATGCATCATCTTCAACTTGTGCTGGAATTAGTATTGTTTTTTGTTTTCTTTTTGGCAATTCTTGATGTTTTAAGCAATTGTATTTAGAAAATGAATTATCTAAAATTAGTTTTCTAATCTCTTTTGCTTCTTCTATTAACTCATCGCTAAAATTGGTATTTTTTAGGATATATTCTAATCTACTTGGAAGTTGAGGGTCAAAATAAATTCCCATATCATCAACTACTAATGAGTATGCTTTAGTAAGGTTTGAGCCAAGTCCAATTGAGCGTATAAAACCATCTTCTACTATGCTAACATTCTTAAAATACTTTTCGAGTTCATCTTTATCATATTTTTTACCCCATATAAATGCTTTATCGTTTTCTGTAACCTTATACCGCTTTAAGGCACTTAAAGAGTTCATGAAAATTATTTTATTATCAAATGATTTAAAAAAATGCTTTGTATGAGCTCTTTTCCATAAAGAAAACCCAAAGAAAAATAATCTCCCTGAATTAGCCTTATAAATTTCTCTAAATTGCACCATGGTTTTCATAGTATCAAAAATATCTGAAATATCTTCAGAGTAGGGATTATAATATTTCGTATATAAAAAATACATAGCATAAAATATTTCTTCAATATTTCTTATTTTTATTCTACGCTCACATTTTTGTTTATCTTTTGTAATTCCCCATCCTGCATAAAAAGGCATTCCATAGCACACGCATTCACACCCACAAAGTAAAGCTTCAAACCCCATTGTTGAAGTTTTTGTATAAACCTTTTTAAAGTTTTTAAGTAAAATTATTGGATTATAACTATCGCTTATAATCTCGCATTCTTGTGGAATTTCATTTATATTTATATCGCTTTGTTTTTTGCTGCTTAGTACATCTGGATGAATTTTTATATATATTTTAGAATTAGGGTTTTCTTTAATTGCATCTTTAATCATATCAAGTGAATTAATATTATTAGCTAAACCATATTTAAGTGATAGATCATTTGCACTCTGTAAAATCACTAAAACATTATCTTTATTCCCTAATTTAAATTCTTTGTAAGCATTGTTATATTTGCTTATATTATTATCTACTAGATATTTGATAGCTTTTTTTGCTTGCTCTAATTCATCTTCGCTAAACTCGTAAGTATTTAAAATATTTTCTAATCTACTAGCAGCGGTTGCATCGTAATAAATCCCAATATCATCAAATACTAGTGAAAAGCTATTTTTATCATTAATGCCAAGCCCTAAAGAGCGAATAAGCCCATCTTCAAGTAAGCAAAATTTAGCATTATTTTTTTTAGCTAAATTCTTGGCTATTCTTCCACTTTCCTTTCTTCCCCAGCCATAATAAACACCATTGCAACTTGCATCACGCCAAGAAAGATTTAAAAAGTTTTTAACATTTTTACGAAGTTTATATTGTTTAAAATATCTAATTAACATAGGATAAAAACCCCTTTTTTAGGGGTAAAAATTATTTTTTACTTTCTTTTAGTGCAATGTGTAATTCATTTAGCTGTGCATAAGCAACTTTGCTTGGTGCGTCAGTCATTAGACATTGCGCTCTTTGAGTTTTAGGGAATGCTATTACATCTCTAATTGAGCTAGATTTTGTAACTAGCATTAATAATCTATCAAGCCCTATTGCAAATCCACCATGACTAGGTGCTCCATAGCTTAATGCATCTAGTAAAAAGCCAAATTTTTCTTTTTGTTCATCTTCGCTAATTCCAAGTAATTTAAATACTTTTTGTTGAATATCGCTTCTATGAATTCTTATACTTCCACCACCAAGCTCAACTCCGTTTAATACTATATCATAAGCAACAGAACTTATTTCATCAATTGGTGCATCGATATTTTTTGGCATTGTGAATGGATGATGCATTGCCGAATAGCTTCCATCATCATTTTGCTCAAACATAGGAAAGTCAACAACCCATAAAAACTCAAATTTATTTTCATCAATAATCTTTAATTCATTCGCTAAGAATAATCTAAATCTTCCCATATAATCTAAAACGGTTTTTTTAGCACCAACGCCAAAGAATACTACATCTCCTACGCTAAAATCAGCTTTTTCTTTTAAGAAATTTATAAGTTCAGCGCCTTCATCATCAAAAAATTTAGTTAATGGTCCTTTTGGTCCATCTTCTTTCATTTGAATAAACGCTAGACCTTTAGCACCAAATTTTCTAACATATTCTTCAAATCCTTGCATTTGGCGTTTTGAAAAAATATTATCTCCATTTTTAACAACAATTGCTTTTACACGATTTTTCTTAGTATCTTTTGCAGGTTCGCTAAAAATAGCATTATTTGACTTTGCAAAAATGTGTGCAACATCAATCATTGGCATATCAAATCTTAAATCAGGTTTATCACTTCCATAAAGCTCCATTGCTTCATTATAGGTCATTCTTTTTACTTTAAGAGGCATTGTAATGCCAACACTTGCAAATGTTTCTCTTAAGAAAGTTTCAGCATTTTGCATAACCATTTCTTGGTCGCAAAAACTCATCTCAACATCTATTTGAGTAAATTCAGGTTGTCTATCAGCTCTTAAATCTTCATCTCTAAAGCATTTTGCAATTTGAAAGTATTTATCAAACCCAGCAACCATTAAAAGTTGTTTGAATAATTGTGGGCTTTGTGGTAACGCATAAAATTCGCCTTCATGTACACGAGATGGAACTAAATAATCTCTTGCACCTTCAGGTGTAGCTTTTGTTAAAATCGGAGTTTCTACTTCCATAAAGCCTAATTTTGTTAAAGCATTTCTAGCTGCTGTTGTAATGATTGAACGCTTTTTAAAATTATCTAATAATTTAGGATTTCTAAGACTTAAAAATCTATATTTTAGTCTTAATTCTTCATTAACATTTAAATCATTTATATCAAAAGGTAGCGCTTTTGCACTATTAATTAGTTCAATTTCGCTACATACTATTTCAATTTCTCCGGTTTTTAGTCTTGGATTTACTAAACCTTCGCCTCTAGCTCTAATCTTACCTTTAGCACTTATTACATACTCATCTCTTAAGCTACTTGCTATTTCGTGAGCATTTTTGTTTATTTCAGGATCACATACTAATTGAATAATACCTTCTTTATCTCTTAAATCTAAAAATACAACTCCACCATGGTCGCGGTAGCTATTTACAAATCCAGCTACAACTACTTCTTCATCAATGTTTTTAATGCTAAGCTCAGTGCTATAATGTGTTCTCAATTTTTTTCCTTAACATGAATTTTTATTAAATTAATTGATTTTTACTCAAAAATTGTAAATTTATAATAAAAAGAATAAGAAAAGATTATGAAAAATAAAGAAATTAAAAAAATAATTATATTTTGCAAATTAGGTTTAGAAGATAGTAGCGAATTAAAAAGTATTAAAAACTATTTAGATAATAAAAATATTTCACATATTACTTATGTAAATGATAGAAAAAACGAAATAGAATTTGATTTAGAAAATGTGGGATTATTAATATCTTTAGGTGGAGATGGAAATATAATTTCAGCTTGTAGATATTTAGCAAATTCTAATATTCCTGTGTTTGGAGTAAATGCCGGTAATTTAGGCTTTTTAACGGAGTTTAAAACTACAGAATTTGAAACCGGTATGAATGAGTTTTTAAGTGGTTCATATAAACTTGAGCGACCATTTTTACTAAGTGTTCAAATAAAGCTAAATAATGGCAAAATCTTACAAAAATATGCTTTTAATGACGCAGTATTTAATAGAGCAAATCATTTATTATTAGCGGATATAAAAACGAGTTTTAAAGGAGATATTTTTAATAACTATAATGCCGATGGGCTTATAATCTCCACTCCTTCAGGCTCAACTGCTTATAATCTTAGTGCAGGCGGCTCAATTATTTATCCATTAAGCCGTGTTTTTATGCTAACTCCAATTTGTTCTCATTCGCTTACTCAAAGACCAATAGTATTACCTAAAAGTTTTTTTATTGATATTATAAGTGCAAATTGCACTTTAAGTATAGATGGGCAAGAAGTATTTAATAAAGATGAATTTAAAAGCGTTAGAATAGGGCTTAGTAATGTAAGAGCAAATATCATTAGGCGTAAAAATAGCTCTTATTTTAGGGTTTTAAATGAAAAGCTTAATTGGGGAGAAGTAAGATGATAGAAAGATTATATTTTACAAATAATATAACTTTTGATGAACTTAACTTAGAATTTAAAAATGGTCTTATAGTTTTTACAGGTTCTAGTGGAGCTGGAAAATCAGTGATTTTTAAAAGCATATTAGCAGCTTTTGGAATTTTTGAAAGCAGTGCAAGTCTTTTAGAAATTAGCATAGATGATAAGATAAATGATGAAAGTATAGAAAATTCTAATCCAAATGTTTTTAGGGTTAAAAAGGATAAAGTTACTAGATATTTTATAAACAATCAAGCAGTTTCAAAAAAGATTATGAGTGAGCTAAATGCTAGTAATATTCGCTATTTATCGGCTAAAAATTATGATGATTTTGAGCCAAATTATTTATTAAAAATGTTAGATTTAATCATAGTTAAAAAAGAACAAAATTATGAAAATACTTTAAATGAATATAAAAATAATTTTAAAAAATTAGATGAATTAGAAAAAGAATACAAAAAATTATGTGAAGATGAAAATAAAATCAATGATTTAAAAGAATTATTAAGCTTAGAAATTAAAAAAATTAAAGATATAAATCCAAAAATAGGCGAATATGAAAAATTATTAGATATTAAAACCAAGCTTTCAAAAAGAGATAAAATAGAACAAGCTTTAAGAAAATCAGAAGGCATTTTTGCCTATGAGAGCAGTGTTTTAGAGCTTTTAAGGTTAGCTAATATTGATAGTGAATTTTTTGTAAGTGCTATGAATGAATTAAATGATATTTATAATGATTTAAATAATGATAGTAGTGAGTTAGATATTGAAGAGATTTTAAATAGATTAGAAAAGCTTCATTATCTAGTAAAGCGTTATGGAAGCGTTGAAGATGCGTTAAATATACTCAAAGATAAAGAAAAAGAATTAAATATTTATGAAAATATTGATTACGAAAAAGACAATATTGAAAAAGAGCTTAAAACTCTAAAAAATAAGCTTATAAGCGATGCGAAAGCTATATCAAAAATAAGATTAATTTACCTTAATGAACTTGAGTGTAAAATTAATGATTATCTAAATTTGTTATACTTAGACAAAATTGCTCTTAGGTTAGTGGAATTTGAACTAGGAATTAACGGCATAGATAGATTTGAAATCAGTTTAAATAAAGCAGGTTTTAAAGAGATTAGCTCGGGCGAGTTAAATAGATTAAGACTTGCATTTTTGGCTAGTTTTGCTGATTTTATTGATTATGCGAATGGTTATATATTTTTAGATGAGATAGATGCTAATTTAAGCGGAAAAGAGGCCATTAGTATTGCAAATGTAATTAGTAAATTAAGTAAGCATTATCAAATATTTGTAATAACTCATATGCCTTGGATTTGTGCAAAAGCAAATCAGCATTTTTTAGTAAGTAAAGAAAACAATAAAAGCTTTGCAAGAGAGCTTAGAAAAGATGAAGTAGCAAATGAACTTGCAAGAATGATTAGTGATGAGAATATCAGCCAATCAGCCTTAGATTTTGCAAAAACCATATTAGAAGGAAAAGAATGAAATTACTATTAGTAGATGACAATAAGATGTTAGCTAAAGCAATAGCAAAAAAAGTTAGTGGCGCATTAAATTGCGAATTTGATGTAGCTTATGATTTTGCAGAGGCTAAAGAGTTGCTAGATAATAATCAGTATTTTGCTGCATTACTTGATTTATGTTTGCCTGATGCTATGCATGGTCAAGTTGTTGATTATGCTCTATCTAAGAAAATTCCAAGTATTATTCTAACTGGACTTGATGATGACGCTACAAGAAAAAGTTTTATGGATAAAGACATTGTTGATTATGTGTTAAAAGAAGGTAGCGAATGTGTTGATTATATAATAGATATTATTGAACGCTTACAAAGAAACGAAAATACAAAAATTATAGTGGCTGAAGATTCAATGGCTATGAGAAATATTATTAAAAATATTTTGCAAGCTTACAAATTCCAAGTTTTCCCAGCAGCTCACGGAGCTGAAGCATTAGGATATTTAGAACAACACCCTGATGTAAAACTTATTTTAACAGACAAAGAAATGCCAGCAGTTTCTGGTGAAGAGCTTATAAAAGAAGTTAGAAAATCTTATAATAAAAATCAATTAGGAATAATAGTTTTAACAGCTCACGGAAGTGATGATGTTGGTGCTAGAATGCTAAAAACCGGAGCAAATGATTTTATTCAAAAGCCATTCTCAAGAGAGAATATTATTTGTAGGATTAATAATAGTATAGATTTAATTTATTATTCAGAACAACTAAAAGAAAGTGCTGAAAAGGACTTTTTAACAAAATTAAATAATAGAAAAAGCTTTTTTGAGGCTAGCAAAGAATATTATTCAAAAATCAATGATGATGTTGATTTTGCTGTATTAATGATAGATATAGATAAATTTAAAAACATTAACGATACACTAGGTCATGCTGCAGGAGATAGCGTTATTGTTCAATGTGGTCAGACTCTACTTGAACAAGTTAAGGGTGGGGATATGGTTGCTAGATTTGGTGGCGAAGAATTTTGTTTATTAATTAAAAATATTAAGAAAGAAGACGCTATTAAAATGGCAGTGAAAATTAGAAGTGCAATTAAATCAACTCCTGCTATGTATCTTGATAAACCAATTAATTTCACAGCTTCAATAGGAGTTGCAGTAGGCTCTAAAAAATCAGAAATAGAAGAAATGATTAAAAAAGCTGATGAAGCTTTATACGACGCTAAAAGAAATGGTCGTGATAGAGTTGAAGTTTATGAAGGCGAATAATAGTGATAATTGATACTCATACGCATTTAGATGATGAAAGATATGATAATATCTTAGATGAAGTTTTGCTTAATGCTAGCAATGAAGAAGTAAAACTTCATATTATTCCAGGTGCTGATATAAAAACATTACAAAAAGCTCGTGATATTTCACATAAATATGATAATGTATATTTTGCTGCCGGAGTTCATCCTTATGATATACAAGATTTTGATTTAGACTACTTAAAGAGTTTTTTAGAAGATAGTAAATGTGTTGCAATAGGAGAATGTGGTTTAGATTATTATAAAAATCCTAGCGAAGAAGAAAAAAATCTACAAAAAGAAGTATTCAAAAAACAGATTGAACTATCAATTGAAAGAAAACTACCATTAATAATACATATAAGAGATGCAAATGCTGATTCTTTAGAAATATTAAAGGCTTATAAAGAAGCTTTTGGAGTATTGCATTGTTTTAATGCAAGTCCAATTCTATTGGAATTAAGCGATAGATTTTATTATGGAATTGGAGGAGTGCTTACATTTAAAAATGCAAAAAACTTAGTTGAAATCTTACCTAAAATCAAAACAGATAGATTACTTATAGAAACTGATTCGCCTTATCTTACCCCGCATCCACACAGGGGGACTTTAAATGAGCCAAAATATTGCAAATTGGTTGCACAAAAAATGGCAGAAATACTAAATAAATCAATTGAGGAGATAGAAGAACTTACAACAAATAACGCAAAAAAATTATTTAAAGGATTAATTTGAAAAAATTTATATTATTAATAGTTACAAGTATTTGTTTATATGCGAATTTTTCAGTAGATAAATACGATAAACAAGAAAAAATCTTAAAAAGTATTGATGTAGATTTAAGATATTTACAAGACCAATCTTTTATGGAAATTTTTTACGATATGAGTGAAAGAGAAGTGCTTTATTTTACAAAAGTATTGAATGAAGCTAATATGAATATTCCAATTATTAAAGCAATTTTAAAAAAAGAAGGTGTTCCTGATGTTTTTTTATATCTTGCTATGGTTGAGAGTAATTTTAAAACAGATGCTAAATCTGGAGTAAAAGCTACAGGTGTTTGGCAATTTATGGAACCTACTGCTAAGAATTTTGGTCTAAAAATTGACAAATTTATTGATGAAAGAAAAGATGTTGTAGCTGCTAGTGTTGCTGCTGCAAAATATTTGCATAGGCTAAAAGATGAATTTGGTAAATGGTATTTAGCTATTTTTGCTTACAATTGTGGAAATGGCTGTGTTAGAAAAGCTATTAAAAATGCAGGTAGTGATGAATTAAGTGTATTATTAGATGAAGACCAAAAATATTTACCTAAAGAAACAAGAAGATTTTTCAAAAAGATTTTAAGTACTAGTTTAATAGCAGAAAATGATATTGCTAAGTATGGTGATATTTATTTGTTAAATCAAGTTATGGCACTTAATATAGGTAAAGTTGATGTAAAACCAAAAGAAAGTTTATCATCAATTGCTAGAAAAGCTGGGATTAGCTTAAGTGAATTTAAAGATTTAAACCCACAATTTAAAGGCAATTTTGCACCACCTTATAATTATTATGCTTATTTACCAATAGAAAAGATAGCAGCTTATAAAGATAACTCAAATCCTATTAAGTATGCTAAAAATAATGTAAAAAATGTAATAAGCTATAGGGTAAAACAAGGTGATACAATATATGCAATAGCTAAGAAAAATGGTGTTTCTACAAATGCTTTAAGAGCTTATAATAATTTAAAAGATGATAGAATTGGAATTAATCAAACTTTATTAATTCCTGTATTAGTATATGATGATAGTAAGGAGGCTAAAAATTGAAAAAATATTTAGTTTTCGCTAGTTTTTTATTTTTATTTGCTGCTTGTTCAACTACAAGTAGCTTAAACCAAAATTATAATTATGGAGTAGCTAAACCAAATACTCCAGCTACAATGAGACCTTATACAATAAATGGTAAGACTTATTATCCAAGTAAGGTTGATATTGGAGATACTGAAACTGGTATTGCTAGTTGGTATGGCCCAGGTTTTCATGGTAAAAAGACTTCAAATGGAGAAACTTTTAATACAAATTCTATGACAGCAGCTCATAAAACTTTACCTATGAATACAATGGTTAGAGTTGATAATTTAGAAAATGGAAAAAGTGTTGTAGTAAGAGTTAATGATAGAGGGCCATTTGTTGCTGGAAGAATTATTGATTTATCAAATCGTGCAGCGCATGAAATAGATATGACTAAAAAAGGCACTGCAAGGGTAAAATTAACTATATTAGGCTTTAATCAAGACAATATTAAACCTCAAATATCTAATACAAATTCCAACATTCAAAATAGTGTAAATAGTATTATGGGTGGAGATTTTATGATACAAATAGGAGCGTTTAAAAGCTCTGTAAATGCTTATAATTTAGCAAAAAGATATGCAAATTATAAAGGTTATACAAGTAAAGTATTAAATTCTAGCGATGGATTTTATAGAGTGTTTTTAAAAGGCTTTAGAAGTGAAGAAGAAGCAAAGGATTTTATAAACTTAGCTAATTTTCTAGGTTCATTTATATTTAGGGAGTAAGAATGATTAAATTAGTTATTTTAGATATTGATGGATGTTTAAGTGATGGTAAAATTATTTATTCTCCTAATGCTGATTTGATTAAAGAATTTAATGTAAAAGATGGAGCTGCTATTTTAAAAGCTAAAGAATTGGGTATAAAATTTGCAATTATTACAGGAAGAAGTTCTGAAGTTGTTTTAAATAGGGCAAGAGATTTAGGCATTGAATATGTATATTGTGGTATTAAGGATAAGCTAAGTTGTGCTAAAACATTACTGAAAGATTTAAATATTACTTTTGATGAAGTTGCTGCAATAGGGGACTATTATAACGATTTAGACCTTTTAAAATCTGTTAAGCTACCTTTTATTCCTAAAGATGGGGCAAAAATTTTTGGAAGAATTTTAAATACAAAAGGTGGATATGGTTGTGTGCATGAAATGCTTGAAATTATTGTAAAAGAAAATAATCAATTAAAGCAGTGGATTAAGTGTTAATAAAAACTTTTAATATTATTTTAGTTTCTATGCTATCTATGCTTTTTTTTATAATAATACAAAAGCCTTATGATATTGATAAGATGAATTATCAACTTGATTTTAAAAGTCTTGAAGCTAATTATATTATTGGTTATGAGCTTAGCAATAAGCTTGAAAAAATAGCTTATGCTAAGCAATATTACAAAATAAATAATCAAGATAATTTGATAGATTTGAGTATAAATGATTTAGAAAAGCATTTAAGTAGTAATAAGGCAACTAAAGAAAATAATATTATAGTATTAAATGGCGATGTTAAATATAAAGATAATCTAATTAAGCTTGAAAGCGATGTATTAAATTATTCAATAAATGAAAAAATCTTAAGCTCTTTGAGTAAAACTAAAGTAACCTATAATAATAGTTTAATTAATGCTAATTCTTTTAGTTATAATTTAAATTCTTCAGATTTATTATTAAAAGAGGTTGATTTATGTATAGAAAAATAGTTATTTTATTATTATCTTTATGTAGTTTATATGCTGAAAAAATTGAGATTAATGCAAAAATTTTTGAAGGTAATAAAGATAATCAAACTGGGGTATTTAGCAAAGATGTTAGCATAAGGCAAGGTAAAGATTATTTAAATTGTCAAATATTGACAATAAGAACAAATAAGGATAATAAAATTGCTAGCTATGAAGCACAATATGTAACAAGTTTTTCTATAAGTTTAAATAAAGATAATTTCAAAGGCAAAGCAGATAAGATTGTTTATGATGTAAATAAAAATACTTATGAGCTTATAGGGAATGTTAAAATTACAGAAAATAACAAAGAATTATCAGCAGATTATATTTATATAAACCAAAATGATGGAACATATAAAGTAAAAAGCGATAAAGCTAATAAGCCAGTTAAATTAATTTTTGAGATAGCAAAATGAATATAGTAAGTGCAAAATTTTTAATATCTTGTGAAAAATATTTTCAAACACAAGAATATAATTTAGGTGAAATTGCTTTTTTAGGTCGTTCTAATGTAGGTAAAAGCTCTTTAATAAATGCTTTAGCAAATCACAAAGGTCTTGCAAAATCATCTTCAACTCCAGGAAAAACTCAATTAATTAATTTTTTTGAAGTTACATTTGCGGATAAAAACAAATTGATTTTAATAGATTTACCAGGTTTTGGATATGCAAGGGTTTCTAAGGATAAAAAAGCTGCTTGGAACAAGAATTTAAATGAATTTTTACAAAAAAGAAAAGAAATAAAATGCTTTATTCATTTAATAGACTCAAGACACGATGATTTAGATATAGATGAAGGTGTTTATGAATATTTACAAGATTTTATGAATGAAAATCAAATTTATATAAAGGTTTTTACAAAAATTGATAAATTAAATCAGAGTGAATTTTCAAAGCTAAAATCAAAATATAAAGATGCAATTTATGTATCAAGTGCTAGTAAAAAAGGTATAGATAAATTGCAGGAAAAAATATATGAGTTTATTAAATGAAAGAACGAGTTGGGTTAAGCTATTATATAACAATATTTGTTTTATTTTTTTACCAATTACTATGCTCTATTACATTTTTTTTACCACCTTTACTCGGAGTTTTTTTTGTATTTTTGATTATACATTTTAAAAAAAGTGGTTTTGATAAAACTAGCTTGCTTATTATTTTATATCTATGTCTTATTGAAATAACCCACGGATTAGTGCTGTTTAGCACTACAATAGCGTTTTTAATATTTTTTTATTATTTTTATGATAAGTTGATTTACAAACTTAAAAATAGGGATATTTTGATAATTATTTTTATAATATTTGTATATTTTATAGATATATTTTTAAATTTATTATTTTCTTATTTATTTGAACTAGAAGTGCTTAAATTAAGCAATATTTTTATTTATTATATATGCCTTGAATCTTTATTATCAATTATTTTGTTTAGAGGTATTGTGTGAGATTAAAATTTGTAATTTTTGTAATATTGTCATTTTTTATAATGCTACTTTCTAGGGTATATTGGCTTAGTATTTATAGCAATGATTATTATGAAGAACTAGCACAAAAGAATTCAACCAAAGAAGAATTAATTCCGCCTATTAGAGGGATAATATTAGATAGAAATAATACCCCATTAGCTGTTAATCAGCTCGGATTTTCAATATCTTTAAAACCACATTTAAGTAGTAATTTATTAGATGTAACAACTAATAAAATTCTAAAATGCTTTAGTGATTTAGATATTGATAAAATTATTAAAATATATAAAAGAGAAAATAGCTATTACAATCAAGATGAAATAGAAATTATAGATTTTATAGAGTATGAGAAGATAAATCCTTGTTATTTTGAGCTGAATTTAGATGATAATATATTAATAAAACCAAGTGTTAAAAGACTATATCCATTTAATTCTTTAGCAAGTCATATAATAGGCTATGTGGCAAGGGCAAATGCTGAAGATATGGTAAATAATGATGTTGTAAAAGTTACAAAAAAAATTGGAAAAACAGGCATAGAAAAATATTATGATGATATATTACAAGGCACGCCTGGCAAAAAAGTTACAAAAGTAAATTCCATCAATCAAGAAGTAGAAGAAATTGAGTTTAAAAAACCAATTATGGAAAATGACATAAAACTCACTATTGATATAAGAATGCAGCAATACTTAGATGAATTGTTTAAAAATATTAGTGGTTCAGCAGTTGTTTTAAATATTGAAGATGGCTCAATTATTGCAGCAGGTTCTTATCCAGAGTATGATTTAAATCCTTTTGTTACTGGAATTTCACAAAATGAATGGGATATGATGATACAAGATTTAGACCACCCATTTACAAATAAGATTATAAATGGTCGTTATCCACCAGGTTCGGTTGTAAAAATGGGCGTAGGCTTATCGTTTTTACAAAGTGGTAAAATAGATACTAATACTACTTTTACTTGTTCTGGTTCTTTTGATTTTGGTGGTAGAAAATTTAGATGTCATAATGTATATGGGCATGGGGTTATGGATTTAAGAACTGCTATTAGGTCAAGTTGTGATGATTATTTTTATAAAGGCAGCTTAAAAGTTGGAATAGCTGATATAAGTGCAAGTTTATATAAGCTTGGATTTGGTAGAAAAACAGATATTGATTTACCACTTGAGAGTGTTGGTATATTACCAAATAAAGTATGGAAAAGTTCAAGATATAACCAGCCTTGGTATCAAGGTGAAACTTTAATTACTAGCATAGGGCAAGGTAATTTCCTAGCAACTCCAATGCAAGTAGCAGTCTATACAGCAAAATTAGCTAGTGGATATGAAATAAAGCCACATTTTGTAGATGAAATAAATAAAGAAAAAGTTGAAATTGTTAAAAAAGATATTTTTACTCAAAGCGAACAACAAGATTTAAAATATATTAGAGCAGCTATGTATGATGTAGCAAATACACCTAAAGGCACAGGATATAAACCTTTATTAGAGAGTAAAATCACATTAGCAGCCAAAACAGGCACAGCGCAAGTTGTAGGGATTTCTCAAAGTGAAAAAAAGCGTATGAAAGAAGAAAATATGGAATATTATACAAGAAGTCACGCTTGGATGAATGCTTATGGACCTTATGAAGAGCCAAAATATGCCGTGGTTGTTCTAGTTGAGCATGGAATGCATGGAGGTGCTACTTCTGGGCCAATTGTTGCAAAAATATTTAATAAATTATTAGAATTAGGCTATATTGACGAGCAATATCAAAAGGGATTTAAAAAACATAAATGATATTTCAAATTCTAAATGTATTAAAGATAAATTATTATGATTAGCCTATTTTTTTGCAAGGATTTATATGTTTAGAGCATTTTATTTATCTAAAAAATGGTTTTTATGGTCTTGGGGCGGGAGTTTGCTTATTTTACTTGCAATTTTTTCTCAAACCTTACTTAATGTACAAATCAATAATTGGTATAAAGATTTTTATAATCTCTTACAAGCAGCACCACAAAATAGCACCTACGAGCAGTTTTTAAGTGGCTTGAGTGATTTTTTATTTATAGCTTTACCTTATATTTTAATAGCTACATTAACAGCGTTTTTTTCTAGGCATTTTGCTTTTGCTTGGAGAGAAGCTATTACATTTGCTTATCTTAAGGCTTGGCGTAAGAATAATGATTATATAGAAGGCTCATCACAGCGTATCCAAGAAGATATATATAGATTTGCAAAAATCGTTGAGAGCTTGGGTGTTGATATTATAAAGGCTTTTATGACCTTGATTGCTTTTTTGCCTATTTTATATACTTTAGGGGCTAATTTGGTTTTACCTATTTTTAATTTTCAATCAGGTTTAATTATGTGGGCTTTATTAACAAGTGTTGGTGGTCTTATTATATCTTGGTTTGTTGGAATTAAACTTCCTAATCTTGAATATAACAATCAAAAAGCCGAAGCTGCTTTTAGAAAAGAGTTAGTTTATGCAGAAAATGATAGAACCAATCACGCATTACCAGAGCAAATGTTTGAGCTTTTTACAGGGCTTAAGTTTAATTACAAAAGATTGTTTTTGCACTATGGATATTTTGATGTTTGGCTATATTTATACGAACAATTTATGGTGATTTTTGCTTATTTGATAGTAGGGCAAAATTTATTCTTAGGAATAATTGCCCTAGGTGTTTTAGTTCAAATCAATAATGCTTTTAGTAGTGTTCGTTCAAGCTTTAGTGTTCTTACTAAAAACTGGACAACTATTACAGAATTAAGAAGTATTCACAAGCGTTTAAAAGAATTTGAAGAGCATATTAATTTTAAAATTAATTCTTAATTTATGTTATTTTGAATTAATTTTATTTGTATAAACTAATGGCATTTTTTAATTTTTAATAAAGGTTATTAATGAATTTTTTACAAAATCAAGCTTTAAAATATACTTGCAATTTTCTTAACAAAGAGCTTAAGTCTAAGTTTAATTTTAAAAATGAAGTTAATTTAGAAAAATCTAAAGATGGTAAAAAGGTAATGCTATATATTCATGTTCCGTTTTGCCATACTTTTTGTCCTTATTGTAGCTTTCACAAATTTGCTTATGATGAAGAATTATGTAAAGAATATTTTAAAACTTTAAGAATTGAATTACAGCAATTTAAGGATTTAGGATACGATTTTAATACACTTTATGTTGGTGGCGGAACTACTTTAATCAATGAAGCAGAACTTATAAAAACACTTAGTTTATGTAAGGATTTATTTAGTATTGAAGAGATTTCTTGTGAGAGTGACCCAAATCATATAAAGCCTGAAGCTTTAAAAGACTTTAAAGGGCTTATTGATAGGCTTAGTTGTGGGGTGCAGAGTTTTGATGATGAAATTTTAAGAAAAGTTAATCGTTTAGAAAAGTTTGGAAATCAAAAAGAATTAGTAAAAAAACTAGAATTAGCTAATGGTATTTTGCCAACTTTTAGTATTGATTTGATTTTTAATTTTCCATCACAAACAAAACAAATGCTAATAAAAGATATTGAATTAGCTAAAAATATTGCTCCATCACAAATTACTTTATATCCACTGATGAAATCTAATCTTACTAAAGAAATAATTGCAGCTAAATTAGGCATAGATAAACAAGATAATGAATATGAATTTTATAAGATAATTTGCGAATACTTTAGTGATTATGAGCAAAATAACTCTTGGAGTTTTTCTAAGGATAGAACTAGTTTTAATGATGAATATGTAAGCACACATCACGAATACATTGGTGCTGGTAGCGGGGCTTTTTCTTTTACAAATAATAAGCTTTTAGTAAATGCTTTTAAATTAGATGATTATAAAGCTAAGGTTTTAGCTGGTAAAAATCAAAAATTAGCTCATATAGATTTTAGTCCTGAAGATAGAATTAATTATATTTTTCTAACAGAGTTTTTTAAGGATAATTTGAATATTAATAATTTTAATTCTAATTATAATTGTGATTTAGAAAAACACTTAGGGCTAAAACTAAAAGCAATGCAGACTATTGGAGCAATTAACATAAATAATGGTATTATTAATAATACTTTTTTTGGTAAATATCTAGCACTTACCTTGATGAAAGAATTTTATATAAATATGGATTTAGTAAGGGCTTATTTTAGAAAGGATTTATAATGAAAAAATATTTATTTTTACTAATAAGCTCAATGCTTTTTGCTAGAGAAAATCCATTTGTGCCTATTGTAAAAATCAATAATCCAAGTCCTATTGAAGAGATAAAGGAATTTAAAAAAACAGCTTTTAGTGTTCCAAGTGATGCTAGAATTTTAAATAAAATGAAACTTATTTATACAAATGTAGATGGGACATTGAAAGAATTTGAGTTAGATATTAATGAAGCTCTTGATTGGCATAAAGTTTATATGTTACTTGACGCCCAAGAGCTTACAAACCAAGATAAAGAAGAAGCAAAAACTGAATTAAAAGAAGTTGATAAAATAAAACTTGCATTAAAAAATCAAGAAAACGCTAATGATGACAATTCTAATGTAGAGCAAAATACTACTAAAATTACTGAAGTTAAGAAAGAAGAAAACAAAGAAAATCAAATTAGTAAAACCACAGAATATACACCTTTATCATTAGACATATCAAATAATTTTAAAATAGTTATAGACAAAAAAAATATTTCAATTAAAACAAATAGCGAATTAATTAGGGAATTTAGTTTAAAAAAACCAAATAGAATTGTTATGGATTTTAAAATTAATTCAAGTTTAAAAAATAAATCATTTGAAATAAAAGCTAATTATTTTGATGAAATTTATACTGGAGTTCATAGAAATTTTTATCGTCTTGTAATAAAACTTGATGGTATATATAATTATAATATTGAAAAAAAATCTAAAGAATATTTAATTAAATTACAATAAAAAGGGGTGTTATGAAAAAAATAATTTTTTTAGGTGCTGGATATGCAAACTTATCTTTAATTAAAAGTCTAAGCAAGGAAGATTTAACAAAGGCTGAATTTTTACTAATTAATAATAATTCATATCATTATAAAACTACAGAATTACATAAAATTGCAGCAAATGAGAGTGAAAAAAATATCAAAATTCCTTTAAAAGATATAATTCCTAGTGAAATTGTAATTATTCAAGATAGTGCTATTAAAATTGAAGGAAATAAATTATATTGCAAAAATACTGATTATGATTTTGATGAGATTTATGTAGGTTTAGGTGCTAATAAAAATACTTTTGGTATAGAAGGGCTTGATGAAGCTTATGAAATCGGAACTTATGAAGATGCTTTAAAAACCAAAGAAATTATTTATTCTAATTTAGAAAAATCTGAAAGTATTTATAAAAATATTGTAATTTGTGGAGCCGGATTTAGTGGTGTTGAATTATGTGCTTCTATAGCTCAAGTTTGCAAAAGCAAAGGAATTGATGCAAAAATTAGCATAGTTGAAGCTATGGATGAGATTTTGCCTATGTATAATAAAGATTTAGCAAAAATAGCAAGAAATTATCTTGAAAAATTAGGCGTAAAAGTTTTAACATCTCATAAAATTATTAAAAAAGTTGGGGATAGATTGTATTTAAACAATGAAGATACTTATATAGATTCAAAAAATATAATCTTTACAGCTGGCGTTAAGGGAAATGAAGTTATTAAAAATAGTGTATTTGAAAACAAAAATAATAGAATATTGGTTAATGAGTTTTTACAAGCGCCAAATTATTCAAATTGCTATATTTTAGGAGATTGTTCTTTAATTATGAATAATGATAGACCATTTGCTCCAACAGCTCAAATAGCTTGCAAGCAAGGTAATTATTTAGCAAGAAGTTTAAGTGCTAGATTAAATAATGAAGAATTTAAAGAAACATTTATTTATAAAGACCAAGGAAGCGTTTGCTCTCTTAGTGAAAAATATGCCGTTGCAAGTATTCAAGGCAAAGATTTTAGTGGATTTTTAGCAAAAGTTCTTAAAAAAATCACAGAATTAAAATGGCAATATAAATTATTTGGATTTAAAGGTCTATAAATTTTTAATTCAAATTCTTTTTAGAATTTGAATTAAATTCTACAAAAATATTACGAATTTACACACTTTAAAATAAATTACAAAATTACACACAAATCTTACTCTTTATTAAACTTTAAAATCTAATGTTTGCTTAAAAATAAGGAGAAAGAATGGGAGTTTTAGAAAACTTTAAACAAATTGCAGCAATTCCGCATTGTAGTTTTGATGCAGTTAAATTAAAAGATTTTTTAATTAATTATGCAAAATCAAAAGGTTTTGAAGTATTAGTTGATAAGGCTGAAAATATTTTATGCAAAAAGGGAAATCCTAATATATGTTTGCAAAGCCATTATGATATGGTTTGCGTTGGAGATGCACCTAATATAAATATAATAGAAAGTGATGGATTTATTAAAGCAAATAATTCAACCTTAGGTGCTGATAATGGTATAGGAATTGCCATTATGATGGAAGCTATGAATGAGTTTAGCGACCTTGAATGTTTATTTACCGCTAATGAAGAAGTAGGGCTTATAGGTGCAAATAATTTAGAGCTAAAAATTAGCTCAAAACACTTATTAAATCTTGATAGCGAGTGTGTAGATAGAGTAATAATTGGTTGTGCGGCGAGTTTAATGATGAATGTAAATATTAAGCTAAATTATAAAAACCCTAGTAAAAAATATTTATATGAAGCTCATACTAAAGGCTATAAAGGCGGTCATAGTGGGATTGATATTATTAAAAACATTCCTAGTGCTATTAGTGATTTAGCTTTATTTTTATATAAAAACGATGCTGAATTAGTAAGCTTTAGTGGTGGGGAAAGAACTAATAGTATAAGTGTAAATGCTAAGGCTATTTTTTATAGCGACACTGAACTTAAATCTAGTGAAAATATTGAAATAACCAAGCTTGAGAGTAAAGGCGAAAAAGTAATTCAAGAAGATATTTTAAGTCTAATTGCTAGTTATAAACACGGAGTTTGGTCTTATTCAAGGGATTTAAATATAGTAAAAACTAGCGTAAATCTAGCAATTATTAGTCAAAATAATGATGAATTAAAGCTTGAATTATTTGCAAGAAGCGATAATTCAGCAGATTTAGATGAAGTCTTTTATAAAACCAAAGCACATTTTAATAATTACGAAGTAAAACTACTTGCTAAAGATGAGCCTTGGGAGCCTATACCAAATGATTTTACTTATGCAGTGCTTAATTCTTTACAAAAATATAATCCAAAAGCTAGTATGAGTAGTATTCACGCAGGGCTTGAATGTGGAGTGTTAAAAACTAAGCAAAATGAATTATTATGTGCTTCAATAGGTCCAAATATCTTAAGCCCACATAGTATTTATGAAAGATGTGAGATTAGCACAATAGATATTATTAAAAACACAACATTTGATTTAATTAAAAACTACAAATAAAAGGAGATAAAATGAGTTTTCGTATAGAACACGATACAATGGGTGAAGTTAAAGTTCCTGCAGATAAATTGTGGGCAGCACAAACACAAAGAAGTTTAGAGAATTTCAAAATCGGCACAGAAAAAATGCCTGTAGAATTAATCCACGCTTTTGCGCATCTTAAGAAGTCTTTAGCTTTAGTAAATAATGATTTAGGCAAATTAGACAATGTAAAAAAAGATGCAATCGTTAAAGCTTGTGATGAGATTTTAGCTAATAAACATAATGATGAATTCCCACTTGCTATATGGCAAACAGGTTCAGGAACACAAACAAATATGAACCTAAATGAAGTTATAGCAAATCTTGCTACTAAACTTAGTGGAATGGATTTTACTAAAGAAAAAATAGTCCATCCAAACGACCATGTAAATATGAGCCAAAGCTCAAACGATACATTCCCAACTGCAATGCATATAGTAGCAGTCCTAGAAACTGAAAGGACTTTAATTCCTGCATTAGAAATTCTAGAAAAAACACTAGATAAAAAAGCAAAAGAATTTGAAAATATAATTAAAATCGGAAGAACTCACTTGCAAGATGCAACCCCACTTACTTTAGGTCAAGAATTTAGTGGATATGTATATATGTTGCAAAGCTCAAAAAGACATATTTTAAAAGCGCTTGAAGATGTAAGAGAGCTAACAATTGGCGGAACAGCTGTTGGAACTGGAATTAATGCTCATCCAGAACTTAGTGAAAAAGTATCAGCAAAATTAAGCGAACTTTTAGGCACTAAATTTATAAGTAGCCCAAACAAATTCCACGGACTTACAAGCCACGATGCTTTAGTATTTTTACACGGAGCATTTAAAGCTCTTGCAGCAAATTTAATGAAAATAGCAAACGATATTAGATGGCTTGCAAGTGGTCCTAGATGTGGTTTAGGAGAGCTTAGTATCCCTGAAAATGAGCCAGGAAGCTCAATTATGCCAGGTAAAGTAAATCCTACTCAAAGTGAAGCTTTAACAATGCTTAGCGTTCAAGTAATGGGAAATGATGCGGCAATTGGTTTTGCAGCTTCTCAAGGTAATTTTGAGCTAAATGTATTTAAGCCTGTGATTATTTATAATTTCTTACAAAGTTTAAGATTATTAGCTGATGGTATGATTAGCTTTAATGATAATTGTGCTATAGGAATTACTCCAAATATTGATAAAATTACTCATAATTTAAATAATTCTTTAATGCTAGTAACTGCACTAAATCCACATATTGGCTATGAAAATGCAGCAAAAGTTGCAAAAAATGCTCACAAAAAAGGAATTAGCCTAAAAGAATCTTGCTTAGAATTAGGTTTAGTTAGTGAAGAAGATTTTGATAAATTTGTAGTTCCTGCAAATATGATTAAGCCAAAATGAGAGAATTACTTTTAGCAATAGAAAGTAGCTGCGATGATTCAAGCATCGCAGTTATTAATGTAAATACTTATGAATGTTTATTTTATGAAAAAATATCTCAAGATGAGCATAGTGAGTTTGGTGGAGTTGTGCCAGAACTTGCATCAAGGCTACATACTGAAGCTTTACCTAAAATATTAGCTAAAACCAAGCCTTTTTTAAATGAATTAAAGGCAATTGCAGTTACTAATGAGCCAGGATTATCAGTATCGCTTCAAAGCGGAGTTGCAATGGCTAAGGCTTTAAGTGTGGCTTTAAATATACCATTAATTGCGATAAATCATTTAAAAGGTCATATTTGTTCTTTATTTTTAGATAAAGAAATAATGAATGATTTTTTAGTTTTGCTTGTAAGTGGCGGTCATACTATGATACTTGAGATTACTAAAGAATATGATATAAATTTAATAGCAACTACAAGTGATGATAGTTTTGGAGAAAGTTTTGATAAAGTTGCAAAAATGCTAGGACTTGGTTATCCTGGTGGGGTATTTATTGAAGAATTAGCAAAAAATGAACGCAATAATACTTATGAGTTTTCTTTACCAATCCCAAGTAAAAGTAGGCTTGAGTATTCATTTTCGGGTATTAAAAATCAAGTGAGATTAGCTATTAATGATTGTATAGCAAATAATACTTTAGATACTCAAAAAGCAAATATAGCAGCAGCATTTCAAAGAATTGCTTGTAAACATATAATTAATAAATTAAACATAGTTTTACATAATAAAAATTATAAAGCATTAGGCGTAGTTGGTGGTGCAAGTGCTAATTTATTGCTTAGGTCTAAATTAGATGAAATTTGTAAAAAAAATAATATGCAATTATTGTTAGCTCCGCTTAAATATTGTTCTGATAATGCTTTAATGATAGCAAGAGCAGGGGTTATTGCATACAAAAATAAAGATTTTGTAAATATAAGTGATGATATAATAAACCCAAAATCAAAAAATTTTAAAAGGCTTTAATTTAATGAAAAAAATATTTTTATGTTTAGGATTATTAGGTAGTTTATTAGCTAAGGATTATGGTAATTATATAAGTATTGATGAAAATGGTAAAAAAACTGCTAGATGGCATATTTATGAAGAAAATAATGAATTATTTGGCAAAGTTGTTAAATTGTTTGAATATGGCGATGATGAACTTTGTAAATCTTGTGAAAAAACTTATGATTATTTTACTTATGCAGAAGATGCTAGAAAGATGAAAATAGTAGGTGCGCCATTGCTTTATAAATTAAAAAAAGATGGTGAAAATTCTTATAAAAGTGGTTATATAATTGATCCAGAAAGTGGTAAATTATATAGAGCAAATGCAACTTTTAAAGATGATAAATTAATTTTAAGAGGATATGTTGGATTTTCTTTAATAGGAAGAAGTCAGACTTGGATTAAGGAAAAATAATGCAAGAGTTATTAACTCTTGCTAAAAAAGCAGCAAGAATTGCTGGAGATGAAATAATTGATATAAAATACCCTTTAATTAATACAAAACCAGATGGAACTTTAGTTAGTTCAGCTGATTTAAAAGCTAATGAAATCATATTTGATATTTTAGGAAAAAGTAAAATTAATATATGTTCTGAAGAACAGATTTTAGATTATGAAAAAAGAAAAAAAACTTTATTTTGGCTAATTGACCCACTTGATGGCACTAATAACTATTTAAAAAATAGAAAAAATTTTTGCGTTTGTATTAGTTTGATTGAAGATACAAGACCAATTTTAGGTGTAATTTATGATGTTTGCAATAAGAATTTGTATTATTCAGCTAAAAATATGCCAGTTTATA
Source organism: Campylobacter sp. RM9333 (assembly GCF_020137705.1). Classification (NCBI taxonomy): domain Bacteria; kingdom Pseudomonadati; phylum Campylobacterota; class Epsilonproteobacteria; order Campylobacterales; family Campylobacteraceae; genus Campylobacter; species Campylobacter sp. RM9333. Next base: position 12,137 of record NZ_JACGAY010000019.1, on the reverse strand, counting down.
AAAATCAAGAAATCCTAAATAAAGTTAAAAAAGAATCAAATAAGGCTTTAGTATCTTTAAGAAAAGAACAAGATATAAATAATAGTAAAATTCCATTTAGCTACGGATACTCGGCATTAAATATAGGCTCTGCATTAAAGTTTTGTGCTTTATTAGAAGGTGATGCTGATGTATATTTAAGATACGAAAGGCTCAATTCTTGGGATTTAGCTGCTGGGGATTTTTTAATAAATCAAAGTGGTGGATTAATGTTAGGGCTTGATAAACAAAAATTGAATTATAATACGCCCAATTTTTCTTGCAAACCTTTTATAGCGTTTTCAAGTGTATTTAATAAGGATTAATATGAATATTTTTAACACACATAGAATAGTTTTTGAAGGTTCTTCGGTTAGCAAATATTTAAGTGATAATTTAACTTGCATTCAATTTAGTTTAAATGGTGTGATTGATGCTGGATTTTTACCAAAACCAACTGATGATAATTTTATAAAGCATGTTTTTATTTCCCACACTCATTTAGACCATATTTGTGCTATTGCTTTATATGTTGATAATTATTTTTTAAAACTTCAAGATAGTATTTGTATATATGCTAGTAAAGAAAGTATAGATAATCTCAAAGAGCATTTTTTTAACAATAAAATTTGGCCTGATTTTGCAAAGATAAAATTGCCAAATGGAAGTCCTGCTATAGTTTATAAAGAAATTAATGTAGGAGATAAATTATTAATAGATGATATAACAATAGAGCCAGTTAAGAGCTATCACATTGAAGGTAGTTTTGGTTTTATTTTAACTTATGATAAAGATAGTATATATTTTACTTCAGATACTTATTATCACGATGATATAGTGGAATTAATCAATAAAAGAACTGATATAAGACAAGTAATTGCTGATGTTAGTTTTGATTCTAGTATGGATAAATTAGCAAAAGCATCTAAGCACCTAACTCCAAAATTATTAAAGCAAATTCAAGACAATGTAAGAGATGATGTGATTTTCCATGTGTATCACATTAAATATTGCTTTAAAGATAAAATAGAAGAAGAATTAAAAGAATTTAATATCTTAAAAGATTATGGAATGATTATTAAAAATGGTTCATTTATGCAATTTAATACAAATTATCAAAGTGATATGATAAATGTATTAAAAAGACATAATTTAGACCAAGAGCAAAAACTAGAAACCATACTTGAATGCTTTTCTCAAATATCTAAAAATTCTGATTCTAAAGCTAACTTAAATACCTTAGGCGAAATGGTTAAACAAAACATTCAAGCTGATAGATGTAGTGTGTGGTTTATTGACAATGAAAGAAAAGAATATTATACCTTACACGCTGATGGAGTAGGTGAGATTAGAGTTCCTTTTGGTAAAGGAATAGTAGGTCGTGCAATTGAGACAAAAGAAGCTATTTTAGAAAATAATCCAAAAAGCAATCCGTATTTTGATAGCTCAAATGATGAGAGAACAAAATATAGCACTAAATCAATTTTAGCTATGCCTATTTTAAATAGTGAGCACGAAGTTATTGGGGTATTCCAAGCTTTAAATAAACTTACAGATATTAATAATAATTTTGATAAAGATGATTTAGATTATCTAAGAATTGCAGCTGATTATTCAGGTAAGATTTATGAAGGAATGAAATTCCAAGAAGATATTTTAAACGCTCAAAAAGATTTAATTTATTCAATAGCTGAAATGGTTGAGAGTAAGAGTGAAGAAACAGGAAATCATGTAAAAAGAGTAGGTAAAATAAGCGAAGCCATAGCAAGACAAATGGGGTTAAGCGAAGAAGAAGTAACGCTAATTAGTTATGGTGCTCCAACTCACGATATTGGTAAGATTGGAATTCCTGATGCTATTTTAAATAAACCTGGAAGACTTGATGAAAAAGAATTTAAAACCATGCAAAAACACGCACAAATAGGCTATGAAATGTTGCATAGATTTAAAGGTAAAATTATGGAAGCAGCAGCAATCATCGCTCACGAACACCACGAAAAATATGCGGGTGGTGGCTATCCAATGGGTAAAAAAGGTGATGATATTCATATTTATGCAAGAATTGTTTCTTTAGCTGATGTTTTTGATGCGCTTGCAAGTGATAGATGCTATAAAAAAGCTTGGCCACTTGATGAAGTTTGCAAATATATTAGTGATAATTCAGGTTTTCAATTTGACCCTAAAGTGGTTGAAGCATTTTTTGCTTGTAAAGAAGAAATATTTGCAATAAAAGAAAAATATGTTGATAAATATATTGATGATAATTTAATGTGATTGTAATTTGTTGATTTTTTAGATTAATCCAAATTAATTTTTCATTGATTTGGATTAATTATTTGCTTTAATTTAAACTATTAATACTTTTTTAAATAAAATTATTTATAATCGCTCCTTTTTTTAAAATTAGGAGTAATTTAATGTTTTTTAAAAATAATAAAGAAATACAAGACAAGATTATTAAGGAGTTAAAAGATAAAGAAGCTATTTTAAAAGCTATTTATAAAGAAATGGCGATTATAGAATTTGATACTAAAGGAAATATTGTTGATGCAAATGAGCATTTTTTAAAAGCTACAAAATATACACTAGCAGAGATAAAAGGTAAGCATCATAGAATATTTTGTGATAAACATTATGTTAATTCAAGTGATTATTCAATCTTTTGGCAAGAATTATCAAGAAATATTCCACAAAGTGGTCAGTTTAAAAGATTTGCAAAAGATGGTCAAGTAGTTTATTTAGAAGCAAATTATTTACCAATAGTAGATGAGCAAAATCAAGTTTATAAAGTAATTAAGTTTGCTGCTGATATTACAGAGCATGAAAATGAATTGTTGGACTTAAAAAACACAATTAATGCAGCAAGTAAGTCTATGGCTTTAATTGAATTCACTCCAAACGGAGAAATACTTGATGCAAATGATAATTTTTTAAATACATTAAATTACAGAAAAAGCGAAATTATAGGCAAACATCATTCTATGTTTTGTGATAGTGAATATGTAAAAAGTAGTGATTATAGAAAATTTTGGGAAGATTTAAGAAGCGGACATTTTCAATCAGGTCAATTTATAAGATATACAAAAGATAATAATCCTGTATATTTAGAAGCAAGTTATAATCCTGTTTATAATGCCGAAGGTAAGGTTTATAAGGTAATTAAATTTGCAAGCGATGTTAGTGAGCAAGTAATAAGAGATTTGAATAAAAATAAAATCGTAAGCGAGTTAGCACAAAAAAATGATGAAAGCACAAATGAAGGTAGTAAAGTTATTGCTAAAACCGTGCAAAATGTCCAAGAAATAGCAGAAATTATGAATGAAAGTAGTGAATTGGTTAATTCGTTAAATACTCAATCAGATGAGATTGTATCTGTTATTCAAACTATTAAAGATATTGCAGAGCAAACTAATTTATTAGCATTAAATGCTGCTATTGAAGCCGCTCGTGCTGGCGAGCATGGTCGTGGTTTTGCTGTGGTTGCTGATGAGGTTAGAAAACTTGCTGAAAGGACTGCAACATCAATTAATGAAATTACTTTAACAATTAATTCTATTAGAAATGTTAGTGCTAATGTTGTTGAGAGTATAAATAAAAGCATAGCTCAAGTAAATGATAGTGTTGTGTTAGCAAATACTGCAAATGAATGTATGAATAAAATCAAACAAAGTTCAGAAGAAGTAGCAAGAGCTATGGAAGAAAATAAATAAATATAATTTGAAATTCTTAGGAATTTCAAATTAGTTTTTTAAGTCTTTTTGCAATTCTTTTAAAAAAATTCTCGCAACATCACTTAATTTATCATCAATCCAAATTAACCTTAAATTAGAAGTAATTAATGGGTTTATAGGCTTAAAACATAAATCATCATTAGTGTTAATTAATTTATCAAGAGATAAAGCGTATCCAATATCTTCTTTAACAAAAATTGCAGCATTGTATAATAAATCATAAGTAGCTACTATATTTAGCTTATCTTGATTTTGCCTTAAAACATTTGGCATTTCTTGCGTAAAACCTTGTCTTGATACTATAAGTGGCATTTGAAATAAATCATTTATGCTTATATCTTTTTGCTTAGCGTATTTTGAAGTATTTTTCATAATAATCCCCCAAGTATCACTATGATTTAAATCTAAATAACTAAAATTGCTAATATCAAATTCTTGAACTACAACGGCAAAATCTATTAAAGAATTTTGTAATTTATTTACCACATTTTCATAGTTTCCACTAAATATATGAAACTTAATATTTTTATTTTGTAGCTTTTTAGCAGTTCTTGCTATTTTGACTATTCCAATTGATTCAGCACAGCCTATATAAACATCTCCACCATTAAAATCTTTTAAATTTTTAAATTCTTGCTCGGTTTTATCAACTAAATCTAAAATATCACAAGCTCTTTTATAAAGCATTTCTCCTTCTTTTGTGAGAATGATTTTATAATTTGTCCTAATAAAAAGTTTTTGCCCTAATTTTACTTCTAAATCTTTTAATTGTCTTGATAGATTTGGTTGAGTAAGATTTAATTTATTAGCTGCTTTAGTTATGTTTTGCAATTTTGCAGATTCTATAAAATATTTTAAAACTCTAATTTCCATAATATTCCTTAGAAATAATTAATTTTTATAATTAATTATATATTATAAGTATTTGATATTTCTACTAAAAATAAATAAAATTATTTTACTTTTAAAACAAGGAGATTTTTTATGAATAATTTTATTTTTCACAATCCAACTAAGATTTATTTTACTGATGAAGTAGAGCAATCTTTAGAATTTGAATTAAGTAAATATGGTAAAAACATTGTTTTGGTTTATGGTTGTGGCTCGGTGCATAAAAATGGTATTTTTAACCAAATTGTAAAAATACTAGATAAATTAGGCAAAAATGTAGCATATATTGATGGTGTTATGCCAAATCCTACTTTAGAAAAATTAAACTCAGGTGTAAAGATAGCAAGAGAGCATAAAGCTGATTTTTTATTAGCTTTAGGTGGCGGTTCTGTTTGTGATTATACAAAAGCTTTAGCAGTTAGTATAAACTCAAGCGATGATTATTGGGATAGGTATTTTATAAATCAACTTGAGCCAAATTGTGATGTAGTTTCGTTAGGTTGTATTTTGACAATGTGTGGGACAGGCTCTGAAATGAATGGTGGTAGTGTAATTACAAATGAAAAAACTCATCAAAAAATAGGAAAAGTTTTTAATGATAAAAGAGTATTTCCTAAGTTTTCTATATTAAATCCTAAATACACTTTAAGTATTAGCAAATATCAAATGATAAATGGAATTTATGATGCGTTTAATCATATTTTAGAGCAATATTTTTCAAAAGAAGATGATAATGTGAGTGATTATTTAGCAGAAGGGCTTATGCGTTCAATAATCTCATCAAGCAAAATTGCAAACAAAAATCCTAATGATTATAAGGCTAGAAGCGATATTATGTGGGCAAGTACTCTAGCATTAAATACTATGCTTCATTGTGGTAAAAATGGAGATTGGATGGTTCATATGATAGGTCAGGCAATTGGTGGCTTTACCAATGCAACGCACGGAGCTACTTTAAGTGCTATTAGCTTGGCGTATTATGAATATATAATGCCTTATAATATTGAGAAATTTAAAAGGTTTGCTATTAATGTCTGGGATATAAAAGATAATAAAAGCGATGAAGAAATAGCTAAATTAGGACTATTTGCTATGAGAGATTGGATGAGTGAGCTAGGTCTTTGTATGAATATAAAAGATTTATTAGTAGATGAAAGTTTGATTGAAGATATTGCTAATAATGTATTCATTTTAAATGGTGGTTATAAGGAGCTTAATAAAGATGAAATTATTCATATACTTAAGAAAAGTTTTTAGCATTTTTATTGGTTTAGGAGCTTTTTGTATGTTAAATGGATTTAGCAATGATGAAATATATGTTGAAATAAATAATCAAGAATTAAGAATAAAATTAGAAAGTAATTCATCATCAACTGCTCTTTATGAAGTATTACAAAAGTCTGATTTGAATGTTTTAATGAATGATTATGGTGGGTTTGAAAAGGTAGGAAGAATTGATAAAAATCTTCCTACTAATGATAAATATTTTCAAGCTAAAGCACTTGATTTGATTTTATATAATGCTAATAATATAGTAATTTATTATGATAATAATTCTTGGAGTTTTACTAAATTAGGAACAATTTATGGCATTAATAAAGATGAGTTAAAAAGGCTTTTAGGTAATGGCAAAATTAATGCTAGGTTTTATGTTAAAAATAAGGATTAATTATGATTAAGTATGTAAAAGCAAATTCTATTGAGCATAAACTTATGCTTAAACAAGCTAAAGAAGCTATGAAAATAACTTTTAAAATTAACAATACTTATAATGAACCAGAAGAATTAAATAAATTATTTTCTCAATTAATTGGTAAAGAAGTAGATGAAAGTTTCACTTTATTTCCACCTTTTAATACGGATTGCGGTAAAAATATTTCAGTAGGCAAAAATGTATTTATAAATAGTGGTTGTAAATTTCAAGACCAAGGTGGAATTTATATTGGAAATAATGTTTTAATAGGGCATAATGTAGTATTAGCTACTATAAATCACGATATCAATCCATTTAAACGCTCTGATATGGTATTAAAGCCAATAACAATAGAAGATAATGTTTGGATTGGTTCAAATGCCACAATACTTAGCGGAGTAAAAATTAAAAAAGGCTCAATAATAGCAGCTGGTGCGGTGGTTACTAAAGATGTTGAAGAATTTCAAATAGTAGCAGGGGTTCCAGCTAAATTAATTAAAACTATAAAATTAAGCTAATTAATAAATTAGCTTAATAATTTTTCTTGTTGAGTTTTTATGATATTTACAATTGAGCGAATATTATCAATTGTATATGGTAATGGTAGGAAATCTACTTCTTGAATAATCTTTTCAATATTAGGTGTTATTTTATGATTATTTAGTATAAGAATTAATTTAAAGCAATATTCATCTTGTGCTTTTACTAAACGATTTAAATCATATTCATTAAAAGTATTAATTAGATTTGCGTCTAATAAAACAGCTCTATAAGCGCAATTTACCCCATCTTCAATTTTTTCTAAAAGACCATTACTTGATTGGTTTTGAATGCAGTTTATTTCATAGCTTTCAAGATTTGCAGTGATTGTTTTTGATATGTCAATATTGTTATGAACTATTAAAACACTTAATCTATCTTTTGGAGTTACATCTGGTAAATTATTTTCTTTATCATTGATTAGTATTGGGATACTAAGACAGATTGCGTGATTAATTCTTTCATTTGTATCCTTAAAGGCATAGCTAGAACCATCAATTTTTTTCATATATCCACTAAATTTATGTAATTGTTCTGAAATAGATAATTTTTTAGGATTAGTAAAGCTTTTAAATAGTTCAGTTTTTTTATCATCAACAACCCCACAAACTCCAATATCAACGCATAAAAGAGTTCTATTTTGCATATTATTCATAATTCCAATATCAATAAATATGGTTTCATTTTCTACATTTTGATTAATCAAATCAGCAGCAGCCCAAATAGCATTGATAATATTTGTATAATCTCCATAAAAATACCTATTTGGCATACATTTTTCATTGTTATCGTTTAGATATAACATATCTTGTCTAACTAAAAATATATTATTTTTAACACTAGCTTCGTAATTTAGCGTTTTGAAAAAATACAAAAATACTTCTTGTAAATCAAAATATAAAGATGATTTTTCAAAACTTTCACTTTCAAATTCTGCTTCATCGCTAACACTAAACATTTTTACTTTTTTAGTTTTTAATTTCATTTTTAGCTTGTAAATATAAGCTAATAATAAAACTATTAAGCCACCTAAAACTACAAATAAAAGTATTGTATCTTTATCAGAAAAATCTATTTTAGAATCTGCAAATAGACAGGTTGAGATTAAAATTAATAATAATTTTTTCATATTTTCCTTTCAAATAATAAGCATTGCATCGCCGTATGAGTAAAATTTATATTTATTTTTAATAGCTTCTTCATAAAGTTTTAAAGTATTTTGCCTACCTATAAAACTAGCTACTAACATAATTAAAGTTGATTTTGGCAAATGAAAATTTGTTAATAAATAATTTTGTCTAATTGGCCTATTAGATGGGTTTAAAAATAAATCACATTCACCACTACTTTTTTTTGTCCTTGCATAATACTCTATTGTTCTTGTAGCAGTTGTGCCAACCCCTAAAATAGGTATATCACTATTAATTAATTTTATTGCTTCATCGCTTAGATTAAAGTATTCGCTATGCATTTTATGTTCTTGTATGTTTTCACATTCTACGCTAGCAAAAGTTCCTGCACCAACATGTAAAGTAATATAAGCGCTTTTTTTATCTTTTAGACTATCTAAAACTCTATTCGTAAAATGCAATGACGCAGTAGGTGCTGCAACAGCTCCAATATTTTTAGCAAACACACTTTGATAATTTATCTCATCATCTAAATTATCCATTCTTTTAAGATATGGTGGTAGTGGAATATGTCCGATTTTTTCGCTAATTGTTAAAACTTCATCGGTTTTTAAAACTTCATTGTTTTTGCAAAATTTCACAATTCTGGTGCCATCTGCGTTTAGCTTTAATATTTTTGCGTTTAAATTATCTTGAAAAATTAAAATATCATCTTCTTTAACTTTACCCCTAATTTGCACTAAAAACTCATCATTTGCTAGAATTTTATTTATAAATAATTCACATTTTGCACCACTAATTTTATTGCCATAAAATCTAGCTTTAAATACTTTAGTATCATTAAAAATCAAAGCACATTCAGGCAAAAAATTAGCTAATTCATAAAATACACTATGAGTAATTTTTCCACTATTTTTTTCATATACTAATAGTTTTGCACTATCAGCAGGATTTGCAGGGTATTTTGCGATTAATTCTTCTGGCAAATCATAATCATAAGAACTTAGTAAATTATCAAGCATTTTTATCTTCTAATAATTCTTTTTCATCATCTTCGCTATCTATATCAGGGTCAGCTGGATTTACTACTTTAGCAATATAAATTGAAATAGCATAAAGCCCAATTAAAGGAATTGCCATTAAAAATTGCGAAAATACATCAGGTGGGGTCATAATTGCTGCAAATATAAAAATAACTAATATAGCAACTCTAAAATTTCTAATAAGAGTTTTTTCAGTTACAAGACCAATTTTTGCTAAGAAAAATATAGCAACAGGTAATTCATATCCTAATCCAAATGCAATTACTAATTTTGTAAAAAAGCTCACATATTCAGAAATTGAAGGCATAGCCTTATATTCTCCACCGCTAAAATTGATTAAAAAATCAAAAGCAATAGGAACTACTAAATAATAGCAAAACGCCGCACCAATCAAAAACATAATAGTAGCGCTAAATACAAAAGGCACTACAAATCTTTTTTCATTTTCATATAAACCTGGTTCAACAAATTTCCAAGCTTGCCACAAAATTATAGGCAATGCTACAAGAAATGCTGCAAATAAAGACACTTGCATAGCAGTGAAGAAATTCTCTTGTGGTTTATAAAATATAATTTCAGAGCCTTCAGGCAATACATTCATAAGTGGAACACAAATAAAATGCAGTATTGGTTTCCAAAATACAAAACATACAAAAAAAGCTAAAATCAAAGCAACTACACTAATAAATAATCTTTTTCTAAGTTCAACTAAATGTGGTTTTAATTCTTCAAACATTTTCGCTCTTTTCTTTTAAAAATTGTTCTCTTTTGCTAAGTTGCTTTTCTTCTGTATTTATATTTTTTTCTTCTGTAGAATTTGAATTTTGATTTGAGTTTTCTGTATTTTTTACACTATCAATAGTGCTATTTAAAGCATTTTGTGCGTCTTTTTCAAAATCACTTAAAGTATTTTTAATCTCATCAAATTCTTCAAAGCTTAGTTTTTTTCTGATACTATCATTTGCTTTTGTGATTTCTTCTTTATATTTTCTAGCTTCATCTTTTAATTCGCTAATATTGATTTCGTTTTCTATACTTGATTTAGCTTCGTTAATTTGTTTTTTAACAGCCTTTAATAATTTTGCGATTTCAACTATAGTGCCAGGTAGTTTTTCAGGTCCTAAAACCAAAACAGCAACTATTAAAATAATAACAATTTCCATAAAACTCATAATAAAACTCTTTTAGATAATTTTTTGCTGAATTTATCTAATTTTTTTTAATCGTTAGTTTAAATTAAGTTTTGCTACTTAATCTTTTTAAAGTTATATTTAGTTATATTTAATTAATATATTTACTAATTATTAAATTATTTTAAAGGGATAAAATATGAAAATTAGTTCAAATAATTATAACTTACCATTACAAAAGCCAAATAATAATCAAGCATTAGTTCAAGGAAGACTTGAAAATAAAGAAAATGCAAAAAGATATGATGATTTTATTAAAATGTTTTACCCCGATACTCACGATAGCTTGGATTTTAATTACCCAACTAATAGCAATGAAGCAAAAATTCAAAGTATGGTTATTTATATGTTACTTGAACATCAAGATGCTTTATATGGCGATATGTATACGAATACAATTTATGAAAGAGCCTTTAGTCCTGAAGCAAATCAAGATGTGCAAAAAGATTTAAAGGATTTTTTAAAGGAGCATTCGGATAGCTCAGGAGATTATAAATGGAATCAAGATGTAATAATAGCAAAGCTATTTAATGCAAGAAATATTAGCGAAGATGAGTTTAAGCAAAGATATCTAGCAAGAATTGATGAGATAAAACAAGGCAAAGAGCATGAAAATATTCAAAATAGTGAAAATATTCAAGATAGCAAAAATCCAAAGCCAAGTGATGAAATATCTAGCATAAATGAAAATGATGAAAAAGTTGAAGATAAAAAAGACAAAACCGAAGATAAAAAACCATTCGAAGCCATAGAAGTAAAAGGCACAAGCACTCGTGAAAGTATGGAAGAAATACTTAGCAAAATTAATATTCAAAATATTAAAGATGAAAGAGATTTATTAGCTATATTTTTAGCCTATAAAAATGGCGAGAATTTATATGATAAAAGAGTTTAAAATAAAGAAAATTTATAAAATTGTTAAAATGAATATAGATTAATATTTTATATGAATAAGAATTAAAGCTAAAAATTTTATAAAAGAGTTCAGATATAAATTAAATATCTATTAATATTTTTTTAAACTTACCGATATAGAAAAATAACGGGGGTTTAAAATGCAAATAACAAATAACAATTATATAAATTATCAAACAAATATTAAAAATCAAATTCCAACCACTCAAACTCCTAAAGATAATATAAAAGAGCAAGTTATGAATTTATTAAAAGATGTTCCACAAGATGAATGTGGAACTTATGAGCCAAATAATACACAAAGAATACTTTTGGGTGTAAATAAATCTAAGCATCCAGAGCTTCACGCTATGCTTGAAAGCGAGTTTATGGAAGGTATGCTTTTTTATGGAATGAATAAAAAAGAGCGAGAATACTGGATAGAAACGGGCAAGAGTGTCGGAGCTGAAGAAATGGTAAAAGTGATTAATTCTTTACACCCTGCATTTTTCAACGAAAACGATGACAAAAAGGCTCTTTCTAAGTTAGACGCTTTACAAATAAATACAAAAGCTAATAATATTTATAATCAAGCATTTATTAAAAACGATTTAAAACTTTTAGAGTTTTTAAAGCAAAACGAGATTGTGGGCGTTAGATTTGCTACTAATGATACAAATTTTGGAGATACTAGCGTGCCTGAGTTTTATCTAAGCAGATTTTCTCAAGGCAATATAAAGCTAGGAGATGTTTTTTGTGGGAGCGGTGGCTTTATGGATAGGCTTATGGATTTATTTGCTCTTGATGATTTAGATGAGTTTAAAATCGGTTATTTGGCTTTAAAATTAGAAGTTGATTTATACAAAGAGCAAAATGGTTATGAAAAACATTTTGGAGAGAAATATTTACAAGAAAATTCCGAAAAAGATGAGAATATAAAAAGAAAACCCATAGAAGTAAAAGGTACAAGCACTCGTGAAAATATGGAAGAGATTTTAAGTAAGAGT